>NZ_JBFAOO010000080.1:0-32361 GCF_040675265.1 Microbispora sp. NPDC049633 | reverse complement strand
CGAGCGAGTCGAGCGGGCCCAGGCCGCGGTCGGCGACGGCCGCCGCCCCGCCGTCATGATCGTCCTCGGCGCCCTCAATCGACCGGGTCAGGGCGGCCTCGCCGCCCGCGATGACGCCCTGCACGAGCTCGGGGTCGGTGCCGAAGGTCGGCGGGCACTCCGACGCGTCGAGGACGCCGAGCCTGCCGGACGTCCCCGCGCCCACGTAGAAGAGGCGTCCGCCCCCGCCCATCCGGGCGACGATGGCGTCGACGGCGGCCGAGACGGCGGGGATGGCCCTGGCCACCGCGCCGGGCACCGTGGCGTCGGCCGCGTTCATCAGCCGGGCGATCTCCTCGGTCGGGAGCCGGTCGATCTCGCGGTACCGCGGGTCGCTCTGCTCGGTGAACAAGTCGCCCTGCTCTGTGAACAAGTCGCCCTGCTCTGTGAACAACTCGCGCTGCTCGGTGGAGAGCTGCTCGGTGGACAGGCCCGCCAGTGGGTCAGTCATCTCGTCCCCGTCGTTGGAATCCGTCTCCCTCGTGCCGCCCGGGCTCACCGGCGGCTCGCCGGCACGGCCACCACACTGCGGCGTTCGGGGTGGAAGCAGGCGTGCCGCTGCGGCGTGCCGCCGTCGTGGCCGAGCACGGGCCGCTCCCGCTCACACCGGTCCGTACGGAACGGGCAGCGCGGCGCGAACAGGCAGCCCTCCATGTGGTCGCCCGGATGGTCTCCCGGCGCCTCCACCGGCACGACCCGCTGCTCGCCCGGCGACTCCAGGCCGTGCAGCACCGGGATGGCCGACAGCAGCGCCTGGGTGTAGGGATGCACCGGCGCCGAGATGACGGTCTCGACCGGGCCGCGTTCGACCACCTGGCCGCGGTAGATGACGTACAGCTCGCCGTCGGTGCCGATGTAGCGGGCGGTCGCCACGTCGTGGGTGATGAACAGCACGCTCACCCCGAGCCGTTCGCGCAGGTCCTTGAGCAGTGCGAGGATGCCCAGGCGCAGCGACACGTCGATCATCGAGACGGCCTCGTCGGCGACGAGGACCTCGGGATCGACGGTCAGCGCGCGGGCGATCACCACGCGCTGGCGCATGCCGCCCGACAGCTGGTGGGGATAGCGCGGCAGCACGTAGCCGGGGTCGAGCCCGACCAGGCCGAGCAGTTCCGCGGCCCGTTCGTCCGCCCACGCGCGCGGCCGGCCCGTCTGCCGCGCGCGCAGCGCGAGCGGCGCGGCCAGCGCCTGGTGGATGGTGCGCGTCGGGTTCAGCGCGGAGTACGGGTCCTGGTGGACGAGCTGGACCCGGCGGAAGTACGGCTGCCGCCGCCGGTGGCTCAGCGACGACATCGCCACGCCGTCGATGACGATCTCGCCCGCGTCGCAGGTCTCCAGCCCGGCGATGATCCGGCCGAGCGTGGTCTTGCCGCAGCCCGACTCGCCGATGAACGAGACGGCCCCGCCCTTCGGGATCGCGAAGTCCACGCCGCGCAGCGCCGGGACCTCCCGCGCGCCGAGCACGCCGCCGCGCTGCCGGAACGTCTTCGTGATGCCGGTCCCGCCGATCATGCCTGGTCCTCCCCCGTCGCGGCGGCCACGGCCCGCCTGTCCCCCTCGTCGTCCCGTACGGCATGGCAGGCCGCCGACTGGGAGCCCCACGTCACGACGGGCGGGCTGCCGGTCTCGCACACCTCCACGCGCAGCGGGCAGCGGTCGCGGAACACGCACCCGCCGGCCGGGACGTCGGCCAGCGTCGGCGGGCGGCCCGGCAGGGCCCGCGCCTCGCCGATGTCGCCGACCAGGCGCGGGATGGCCCCGAGCAGCCCCCGCGTGTACGGGTGGCGTGGCCCGGCGAGCACCTCGCGGGTCGGGCCGTGCTCGACCACGCGTCCGCCGTACATGACGGCGAGCCGGTCGGCGACCTCGGCGACCACCCCGAGGTCGTGGGTGATGACGAGCGTGGTGAGCCCGCGCTCGGCGTGGACCTCGCGGACGATCCGCAGGATCGTCGCCTGGGTGATCATGTCGAGCGCGGTCGTGGGCTCGTCCAGCACGACGAGGCGGGCGTTCAGCACCAGGGCCAGCATGATGCCGACCCGCTGGCGCATGCCGCCGGACAACTCGTGCTGGTAGGAGTCGAGCACCCGGGCGCCGTCCAGGCCCATCCGGCCGAGCAGGCCCCGGGCGTCGGCCAGCAGGCCGCGCATGTCCTCGACGCCGTGCGAGCGCCCCAGGTCGAGCACCTGCTTGCCGACCGTCTTCAGTGGATTGAGGGAGTTCTGCGCCGCCTGGAAGACGTACCCGACGTACCGGCCCCGGGCCTGCCGCAGTGCCTCGCCGCCGAGTGCCACGACGTCGCCGAGACCGTCGATCTCGACGCTGCCCGCCGCGATCCTGCCGGGCGGCTGGACGGCGTTGAGCAGCGACAGCGCGAGCGTGGACTTGCCCGAACCCGACTCGCCGACCACGCCGGTGATCGTGCCGGGCGCCAGATCGAGGTCGACGCCGGACACCGCCGGGAGCTCTCCCGCCGGGGTGCGGTAGACCACGGTCAGCCCGCGGACCCGCACACCGGGAGGACCCTGCTCGGAGGTCATGCTCACTCCTCCCGCAGCCGGGGGTTGAAGATCTCGTCCATCGCGTCCACGATCAGCACGATGCCGAGCGTGAGCAGCAGGATCGCCAGCAGCGGCGCCAGCAGGTACGGCAACGCGGCCGTCGTGGTCAGCGCGCCGCCGCCGAAGACGGCGAGGTTGAGCATGACCCCCCAGTTGTTCGCCTCGAACGGCAGCACGCCCAGGAAGAACAGGCCCACCTGCGCGTAGACCGCGCCGGTCACCGCGATGAGCGCGTTCATCGCGATGTACGGAGCCATGCCGGGCAGCAGCTCCCTGCCGACGATGTGCGTGGTGGACAGGCCGAGCCCCCGGGCGGCCTCGATGAACCCGCGCTCGCGCAGCGACAGCGTCTGCGCCCGCACGGCCCGGGCCACGCCGCCCCAGCCGAGCAGCCCGAGCACCAGGCCCATCTCGACGGCGCCGGTGAACTTCCACACCGTCGACAGCACCAGCAGCAGCGGCAGGCCGGGGATCGTGAGCTTCATGTCGGTGAACCGCATGAGCACCGTGTCCCAGCGGCCCCGCCGGAACCCCGCGAACAGCCCGATGCCCGCACCGGCCACGACCGTGATGACGGCCGTCACGACTGCGGTCAGCAGGACGTACCGGGTTCCGGTCACGACGAGGGCGAGCACGTCCGTGCCCTCGAAGTCGGTGCCGAACGGATGCCGCGGGCTCGGCGGGGCGTAGAGCGCGCTCGTGTCGCGGGGCAGCGGGTCGGGGTAGAGCAGCGGCCCGAAGATCCCCATGAACGCGAACACCACGAGGATGACCGCCCCGGCCATCCGGCTCGGTTTGCGCCGCATGACCCGCCAGACGCCCCGCCAGAAGTTGCGGCGGAGCGCTGCCGCGGCGCCCGCCTCCGGCACGATCGTGCTTGTCATGCGGCCTCCCCTCCGCTGCGCACCCGGGGATCGATGACCGTGTAGAGCAGGTCGGCCGCGATGTTCGCGACGACGACCGCCGTCGTGATGAGCAGGAACGCCCCGCCCATCAGCGAGTAGTCGCGGTTGTTGACGCTGTCGATGAGCATCAGCCCCAGGCCGGGATAGTTGAAGATGCGCTCGATGAAGATCGAGCCGCCGAAGAGCAGGCCGAGCGAGAGCGCCAGGATCGTGAACAGCGGCAGGATCGCGTTGCGCGCGACGTAGCGGAAGATGATCGACCGTTTCATGCCGCGCAGCTCGGCGGCCAGGATGAAGTCGTCGCCGAGCACGGTGACCACGCTCGACTTCATCGCGAGGATCCACCCGCCGTAGCCGGCCAGCGCGTACGTGACGACCGGCAGGGTGGCGTGCTCGACCAGCGAGCCGATGTAGTCGGCGGTGAAACCGGGATCGATCATGATGTCGGCCGTCCCTCCTGCCGGAAGGATCGGAATCAGCGTGGTGAAGATCGCTCCGAGCAGCAGCGCCAGCACGTACTGCGGGACGCCGTGCAGCAGCGATCCGGAGATCGCGAGGAGGTCGCCGAGCACGCCGGTCCTCTTGATCGCCGCGTAGACGCCCATGACGACGCCGACGAGGAAGCTCAGCAGCGTCCCGGCGAGCACCGGGATCACGGTCCACTTGGCGGCGGAGAACAGCACGGCCGACACCCCGGCGCCGGGCACGGACAGCGACTGCCCGAGGTCGAGACGGGCCAGGCCGCCCATGTAGTCGACGTACTGCTCCCACAGGCCGCCCTTCGGCGTGAAGCCGTACAACGCCTCGACCGCGCGCTGGGCGGCGTCGGGGGCCATGCCCTGCTCGACGAGCTTCTGGTAGCGCGCCGCGAGCGGGTCGCCGGGGACGCTTCTGATGATCAGGAAGCTGATCGTCGTGACGACCAGGATCATGACGAGCCCGCGGGCCACATGGCCCGCGAGCCGCCGGAGGAGAACCGCCATGGACTACTGCTTCTTCTTGATCAGGCCGAGCTGGATCCAGACGCCGGAGGGCTGGCGCAGCAGGTCGCTCTCGTCCTCCGGGAAGCCGGTGAAGCGGTTGGTGTTGACGAACTGGGTGTTCACGTAGTCCCACAGCTGGATGACCGGAAGGTCCTGGTTGGCCGCCTTGGCGAGCTTGGCGATGACCGCCTTCTGCTCATCGCCGCTGACGCTGTTGAGCTGGGCGGTCAGCTCGCCGGGGTCGACCGTCCCGACGCCGTCGACGTCGATCGTCTCGGGGCCGCCCATCCAGTTGCCGTTCTTGCCGGGCGCCGAGTGCTTGACCTTGCCGCCGAGGATGTTCCAGCCGTTGGAGGTGCCGTACAGGCGCTGGAAGATGTTGTACGGCGCGGGGCCGAGCGCGATGAGCCAGAAGCCGAGGTCGTACTTGCCCTCGGCGAGCTCGGACAGGTAGAGCGGGTAGTCGGCGGTGGTCACCACTTCGGCGTCGACGCCCGCCGCGGTGAGCTGGCTGGTGATGGCCTTGGCCGCGGAGACCCAGTCGGAGAACGGCGCCGGGATGTGGATCGTCACCTTCCAGGGCTCGCCGTCGGGCAGCGCCCACTTGCCGTCCTTCTTCCGCAGGCCGGCCTCCGCGAACTCCTTGTCGGCCGTGGCCGGGTCCAGCTTGTACGGATCCAGCGCGTCGAGCTCGGCGCCGAGCCACTCCCTGGCGGCCTTCTGGTGGATGCCCGAGGTGGTCACGGCCGCCGTGCCACCCTCCGGAGAGGCGATCCGCGTGACCTCCTCACGGTCGATCAGGGAGGCCAGCCCGCGCCGCACGTGCACGTTGTCGTACGGCTTCTTCGCCTGGTTGAACGCGAGCGAGACGGCCACCGGGGAGTAGCCCTTGACGACCTGGTTGCCGGGCGTCGCCTTGATGCGCTTCATCACGTCGGCGGGCACCGCGGTGAACGGGGCGTTGTCGAGCGTGCCGGAGGTCAGGTAGTTCCAGATCTGCTCGTTCCCGGTGGTGTTGAGCAGCTTGAGCTGGTCGGGCGCGACATTGGCGGCGTTGTAGAAGTTCGCGTTCTTCACCAGCAGCGCCTCGCCGGGGTTCATCCGCTTCAGGACGAACGGCCCGGCCGACACGTCCTGGGGCGGGGCGAACGCGAGCACCTTCTCCGACAGCGCCTTGATCTCCCCGCGTGCCGCCTCCGCCTCCGCGCCGTCGCCGCGGGCGGTTTCGAGCGTGTCCCAGAAGTCGGCCGGGACGACGCTCTGCCACACGTGCCGGGGAACCACGAAGGCGTCCATGACCCCGCGCACGAACGTGACGCTGGGGTTCTTCATGTCCTGCGTGATCTTGATGGTCGCGTCGTCCACGACTTCGATCTCCGAGGCGGCGCCGGCCGCGCCGGGGTCGACCGCGAAGGCGGTGCTGCCCTGCGTGTAGGCCAGCGCGATGGAGAACTTGACGTCCTCGGCGGTGACGGGTTTGCCGTCCGACCACTTGTTGCCCGGCTGCAGGTGGAGGGTGACGGAGGAGTTGTCCGGCGCGATGTCCCAGCTCGCCGCGATGCCCGGGTAGAACTGGTTCGGATCGGTGAGGGTGTTCTTCGCCCAGGCGATCCTCATCGCGTTGTAGCCCCAGAACGCGTTGCCCTTGGGGTTCCACGGGTTGATCGGCGCGTTGACGTCGAGCGACGGCTTGTTGAGATCCACCGTGGTGTAGACGCCACCACCGCCGCCGGTGGAGTTCCCGTTCGTGCCGCCGCCGCTGCAGGCCGCGACGGCCGCGAGACTGAGCAACGCCGCGACCGCTGTCAGACGTTTCATTGACCGCTCCGGGGGGTGTGCTGTTGCGGATCTTGTCCGGACCTTATGCGCGGGCCCAGGGGCGGGTCAATAATCTGCAAAACTCGTGAGGGTTCTGCAACTTTCCTTCATCCAAGTCACGGCGAAACCGAGCGCCGCACCCAGTAGGTAGCCGACGCGGGGAGATCCGCCCGGAGCGCGACCCGCGGCCTCGAACTCACGGCCGCGGGAAGTACACGTCGTTCGAAGGGCGGTGCCATCGCCCTCTCTCGACTACCGGGTCACCACCCACTCGCCCTTCTGGTCGGCGAACCCGCTGTTCAGCGCGAACTGGAACTTGGCCGGCTTCACGTTCGCCGGGAGCTCGAACACGAGAACTCCCTTCCGGCGATCACCGGTGGTGACCGTCACTCCGCCTTGCAGACTGACTCCCTCGCGGACGTCGCCGAACGAAGCCCGGTACTGCTGACCCTGATCGTCGATGAGCATCGCCCCATTGGAGGGACTGTCGTCATAAACGGCCTGACCTGTGTTCTCGAGACGAAGCTCAACGGCCACATAGCGGCTTCCCGCCTTCGGCTTCAGGAAGTCGTTCGCGGGCGTGGCTTTATCGAAGACGTTGGTGACCGTCACTTTCACCACGAGGCCCGGGTCCCTGCCGTGCAGGGTAAGCGCGCCGCCGATCCCTGCCGACGGCTGGGCGGTTGTCGGCTCCGGCTCGGCGACCTGGCCCTGCGGCTCCGCTTCGGCCTCCGGCTGCGTCTCGGCCTCCGGCTGCGTCTCGTCCTGCTGCTGAGCGCGGGCAGCGGGGTCGGCGACAGGCTCTGTGGCCGTGACGACGTCCCGCGCACTGTTGCTCGCGAGAGCGAGGACGACCGAACAACCGCCGAACATCAGCAGGACTGCGGCGCCGATCGCGATCAGGATGAGCGGTGTGTTGCTCTTCTTAGGGGGCTGCGGAGGCAGGTGACCGTACCCGGCGGGCGGGCCGTAATGCGGCTGGAACTGCGGCCCGCCGGGCTGCGTATTCCACTGCTGCGGGTACTGCGGGCCTTGCTGGTGCGCCATCGTGGAGACTCCGAGTTGCTTGGTGCGCGGACGCTTCGCTGATTCGCCGTCCACCGACGTTCACCCGGGTGGACATCCCGCTAGACGGATGATCCATCCGCCCGGGTTACCGGTCCGGCCCGCAGAGACCGGATCGTTAAGCATGATCAGCACAGCCGCGGCACGGGGCCGGCCCGGTGCCCGCCGGTAGTGGCGGTCTTCTCTCCGGCCGGTCAGCGAACTGTTACTGGTCGCCTCCACACGATCACATTACGTTGCGAGCAAAGGCCCCGCCGTACGAGGAGGACTGGCGTGAAGTCCATCGCCCGATTCTGTGGCAACTGCAGCTGCGGCTGCCCCGAGCTGTTCGTGGACGCCGCCGCTCCGGCCGAGCGTCAGGTCGTCATCACCGACGACTTCGGCCAGAAAGTGGAGATGAGCCTCGACCAGCTCGGCTCGCTCGTGGAGGCGGCGAAGACCGGCGCGCTGGACGACCTCTCGCTCACCGGCTGACCGTGAACCCGGCCGCCCTGTTCGCCGGGGGCCTCGCCGCCGGTCTCGCCGCGGGCACGGCGTCGTGCGCCGCCGTCCAGGGCGGCCTCCTCATCGGCCTCGTCTCCCGGAACGTCTCCCGGAATGTCCCTGGCGAATACGTCTCAGGGAACGCGGCCGGCCCGTCCAGTCCCCTCCCGCCGGTGGCCGCGTTCCTGACCGGCAGGCTCGCCGCCCACACCGCCCTCGGAGCGTTACTCGGGCTGGCGGGCGCGGCCGTCCGGGTCGGCCCGGGCATCCGGGCGGCGCTGCTCGTCGCCGCCGGGACCGTGGTGGTCGTCCTCGCCGTACGGATGCTCCGCCGGCGTCACGAGGCGGGCTGCGCACCGACGGGGCAAGCGCCCGCGTGCACTCCGGGCGGCGGACCCTCACCGGTTCGCGCGCCCACCCGCTCCCCCACTCTCGTACGGGCGGCCGGGCTGGGCATGGCCACGATCTTCATGCCCTGCGGCGTCACGGTCGGCATGGAGGTGGTGGCCGTCTCCGCGGGTTCCGCGTCCGGGGGCGCGGCCGCGCTCGCCGGGCTCGCCCTCGGCACCACTCCCGCCTTCGCCGCCCTCGGGCTGCTGCTGCGCACGCTCGCCTCGACCAGGCTGGCCGCCCTGGCCGGGATCGCGGCCCTGGCCGCCGGGCTCTTCACCGTCGGCTCCGGCCTGCGGCTCGGCGGCTGGCTGCCGGACTTCTCACAGGCGCGGTTCGGCTCCCCCGCCGCCGCCGCGGGACGCGCCCTCACCGGGGCCGACGGCGTCCAGCGGCTCACGGTCTGGGCGACCTCCGAGGGTTTCCGGCCCGGCATCGCCGTCGCCGCCGCCGGACGGCCCGTCGAGATCGCCTTCAGGACGAAGGACAACCGGGGCTGCACGCGTACGCTCGCGATCGAGGACCGCGACGTCGTGCTCCCCGTGACCGGCGAGCGCGTGGTGCGGCTCGCGGCCCGTCCGGAGGGGCGGCTGCGCTACGCCTGCGGGATGGGAATGTACGTGGGCGTCGTCAGGTTCGAGCGCGTCCCATGACGCGTCCCATGACACCAACGTCTTACCAATAACCCTCCGTGACGACTCGGTTACGTGTCACCCTGTCTCCCATGACACTAGTGGGAGCGACGGAGGCGACCGCGTGGCCCGGGATACCGGTCCCGCGTACCCCTGAACCCCTGGATCCGGCCGAGGCGAACCTGCTCGACAGGGCCCGCGACGGCGACCGTGACGCGGCGCACCGGCTGGGCCGGCTGTGCGCCGAGCGCGACGACCGACTGGGCGCCCGGCACTGGTGGGAACGGGCGGCGCGGGCGGGCAACGTCGACAGCGCCTACAACCTGGGGCTGTGGCACCGCACGCACGGGACGACCGAGGAGGCCATCGGCTGGTTCGAGCTGGCCGCGGCCACCGGCGACGCGGACGCGGCGACGAACCTGGCCTCGATGCTGCTCGAAAGGCGCGGCGACACCGACGCGGCGCGTACGTGGTTCGAGCGGGCGGCCGAGGACGGCTCCCGCCACGCGGCCCGGCGACTGGCCCTGCTGTGCGAGGACCAGGGCGACGGCATGGGCGCCCGGCGCTGGCATTTCAGGGCGGCCGTGGACGGCGACCTGCGCTCGGCCCACGACCTGGGCTTCCTGGGCTACGCCGCCGGCGACGAGGCCGAGGCGCTGCACTGGTGGGAGTACGCGGCACGCGGCGGCCACGCGGAGGCCGCCTATCACATGGCTCTGCTCCTGCACGCCGCCCGCGACGAGAAGGGCGCGGAGGCGTTCTACCGGCTGGCCGCCCGCGCCGACCACGCCGGCGCGGCCTTCCGCCTCGGCGACCTGGCGCTGGGCCGGGGCGACTTACCCACCGCGCGTGCCTGCTTCGAGCGGGCGGCGCGGACCGGGCGGCCCGACGCGCGACGGATGGCCGGCCTCGTCTGCGCCCGGATGGACGACAGGCAGGCGGCCGCCCACTGGTATGAGCGGGCCGCGGCCGACGACCCCGAGGCCGCCTTCCGCCTCGGACTGCTGCTCGTCGCGGAGCACAACGACCTGAAGGGCGGGCGTCACTGGTTCAGGCGCGCGGCCGAGTTCGGGCACCACGGCGCGATGGTCGAGCTGCGGACGCTGCTGCCCCTGCTCGGCGCGTCCCCGGACGCCGAGGACTGCCTGCTCGACCCGCCCCCGCCCCGCTGGAACCGGCCCGCCGAACCCGCGCAGGCCGCGCGCGCCGAGCTCGCCGTGGCGGCGGCGCGCAGGCGCGGCGATTCGGCGGCGGAGCCCGCGGACCTGGTCGAGATCCTCGGCACGTGGGATTTGGTCACCGGAGACCTGATCACCGGCGGGAATCTGGTCATGGGCGATCCGGCCGGCGCCGGCCTGCCGGACGCGGACGAGACCGGTCCGGCGGACACCGTCGGGCGGCTCGCCCGGGCGAGCGGACTGCACCGGGCCGCGATCGAGCATCTCGGCCTGGTGCGCGCCACACTGCTGCGGCCGGGCACGGCCCCCTGGCCCACCCCGGCCGAGGTCGAGCACGTGCTCGGCACCGCGAGGGACCTGCGCAGACGGCTCGACCTCGGTCGTACCTGACGAATCAGGCCATGCCGCGCGTGGCTCAGGCGGCGAGGATCTCCGGGACCGGCGTGTACGACAGGTCGTGCGCCACCGCGACCGGCTCGTTGGTGAGCACGCCGGCGTGGGTGTTGAGGCCGAGGCCGAGCGCCTGGTCGCCGCGCAGCGCGTCCTTCCAGCCCTTGTCGGCGATCTTGACGACGTAGGGCAGGGTGGCGTTCGTCAGGGCGAAGGTGGAGGTGTTGGCCACCGAGCCCGGCATGTTGGCCACGCAGTAGAACACCGACTCGTGCACCCGGAACGTCGGGTCGTCGTGCGTGGTCGGGCGCGAGTCCTCGAAGCAGCCGCCCTGGTCGATGGCGATGTCGACGAGCACCGAGCCCGGCTTCATGCGGGAGACCAGGTCGTTGGAGACGAGCGTCGGGGCCTTCGCGCCCGGGATGAGCACGGCGCCGACGACCAGGTCGGCCTCCAGCACGGCCCGCTCGATCGCGTACGACGTGGAGACCAGCGTCTTCAGCCGGCCCTGGTAGATGGCGTCGATGTGGCGCAGCCGGTCGATGTTGACGTCGAGGATCGTCACGTCCGCGCCCATCCCGACGGCGACCTGCGCCGCGTTGAGGCCGGAGACGCCGCCACCGATCACGACGATCTTGGCGGGGGCCACGCCGGGCACACCGCCCGGGAGCACGCCGCGTCCGCCGTTGAAGCGCATCAGGTTGTACGCGCCGACCTGGGGGGCCAGCCGGCCCGCGACCTCCGACATCGGGGCCAGCAGCGGCAGCCCGTTGCCGACCTGGACGGTCTCGTACGCGATGGCGGTGGTGCCGGCGGCGAGCAGCGCGTCGGTGCAGGGCCGGGAGGCGGCCAGGTGGAGGTAGGTGAACAGGATCTGGTCCGCGCGGAGACGGTGGTACTCCTCCGCGATCGGCTCCTTGACCTTGAGGATCATCTCGGACTCGGCCCACACCTCGTCGGCGCCGTCGACGAGCTTGGCGCCGGCCGCGAGGTACTCCTCGTCGGTGATGGAGGAGCCGAGGCCGGCGCCGCGCTGGACGCTGACCTCGTGACCGTGACGGACGAGCTCGTGGACGCCGGCCGGTGTGGCGGCGACGCGGTACTCGTGGTTCTTGACCTCGGCGGGCACGCCGATCTTCATGAGTTGTGTCCTTTCAGGCGGTCACTCGTCACGGTCGCCCCCTACCCGGCCGAACGAGCTCCATGGTCTACAGGCGGGCCCACGCCTCGGTGAGCACCGAACGGAGAATCGACTCGATCTCGTCGAACTCCTTGGGGCCGCAGATCAGCGGCGGGGCGAGCTGCACGACCGGGTCCCCACGGTCGTCCGCCCGGCAGTACAGGCCGGCGTCGTACAGCGCCTTCGAGAGGAAGCCGCGCAGCAGGCGCTCCGACTCCTCCTCGTTGAAGGTCTGCTTGGTGGACTTGTCCTTGACCAGCTCGATTCCGTAGAAGTAGCCCGAGCCGCGGACGTCGCCGACGATCGGCAGGTCCAGCAGCCGGTCGAGAGTGGCCTTGAACACCGGCTCGTTGGCCGTGACGTGCTCGATCAGGCCCTCCCTCTCGAAGATGTCGAGGTTGGCCAGGGCGACGGCGGCCGACACCGGGTGGCCGCCGAAGGTGTAGCCGTGCGCGAAGGTCTCGGTGCCGTTCTTGAACGGCTCGAACAGCCGCTCCGAGGCGATCATCGCGCCGATGGGCGAGTAACCGCTGGTCAGGCCCTTGGCGCAGGTGATGATGTCCGGCACGTAGTCGAACTTGTGGCCGCCGAACATCGTGCCCAGGCGGCCGAAGGCGCAGATGACCTCGTCCGACACGAGCAGCACGTCGTGGGCGTCGCAAATCTCACGCAGCCGCTGGAAGTATCCGGGGGGCGGCGGGAAGCAGCCGCCGGCGTTCTGCACCGGCTCGACGAAGACGGCGGCCACGGTGTCCGGGCCCTCCATCTCGATGGCCTTGCCGACCTGGTCGGCGGCCCACCGGCCGAACGCCTCGGGGTCCTTCTCCAGGCCGGGGAAGCCGGAGATCTCGTCGGCGCGGTAGAGGTTCGTGTTGGGGGCCTTGATCGCGCCGGGCACCAGCGGCTCGAAGACCTGCTTGAGCGCCGGGATGCCGGTGATCGACAGGGCGCCCTGCGGGGTGCCGTGGTAGGCGATGGACCGGCTGACGACCTTGGTCTTCAGCGGCTTACCCTTGATCTTGTAGTACTGCTTGGCCAGCTTCCAGGCCGACTCGACGGCCTCACCGCCGCCGGTGGTGAAGAAGACGCGGTTGAGGTCGCCCGGGGTGAGCTCCGCGAGCCGCGCGGCCAGCTCGGCCGCCTTCGGGTGCGCGTACGACCACAGCGGGAAGAACGCGAGCTCCTGGGCCTGCTTGGCGGCGGCCTCGGCCAGCTCGGCGCGGCCGTGGCCGACCTGGACCACGAACAGTCCGGCGAGGCCGTCGAGATACCGCTTGCCGTGGATGTCGTAGACGTAGGCGCCCTCGCCGCGCACGATCATGGGCACCTCCCCTCCCTCGTAGGAGGAGTGGCGCGTGAAGTGCATCCAGAGATTGTCCTGTGCGGCCTTCAGTACGTCGGGGCGCGTCATCGCAACCTTCCCTCAGGTGATCCGTCGCTGGAGACAGTTTGCATGCCACTTCCGCGATTTGCCAAGTGATTACGTGGCTGCAATGTGGAAGAAGTTCGAATTCCGCTACATCGACATGTAACAGCAACGAAATCCGTCAAGGTAGATTGAGACCGTCCGGACGTGGAAGGTGGGCCCGCCGGACCGTGTGGTCAAATGGGGTCCACCCAACGCCGGGAAGAGCCACGCACATCCGGGAGAACGCCGTGACACCTGAGGAGATCGAGCGCGCCGTCGAGGAGGGCATGCCGCAGACGGTCGAGGATCTCAAGCGCCTGGCCGCCATCCCGTCCGTCGCGTTCCCCGGTCACTCCGAGGCCCCGGTCCTGGAGGCCGCGGCGCTCGTGGAGCGCCTGCTGCGCGCCGCCGGCCTCCCGCACGTCCGGCAGATCCCCATCGAGGGCAGTTT
Source organism: Microbispora sp. NPDC049633 (assembly GCF_040675265.1). NCBI lineage: Bacteria > Bacillati > Actinomycetota > Actinomycetes > Streptosporangiales > Streptosporangiaceae > Microbispora > Microbispora sp. NPDC049633. Next base: position 18,878 of record NZ_JBFAOO010000080.1, on the reverse strand, counting down.
CCCCGCCGTGTTCGCCGAGGCGCCCGCGCCGGACGGGGCCCCGACCGTGCTGCTCTACGCGCACTACGACGTCCAGCCCGCCGGCGACCTCGCCCTGTGGCGTACGCCGCCGTTCGAGCCCACGGTCGTCGACGGGATCATGTACGGCCGGGGCACGGCCGACGACAAGAGCGGCGTCATCACCCACGTGGCCGCGCTGCGCGCCTTCAACGGCCGGTTCCCGGTCGGTGTGAAGGTCATCATCGAGGGCCAGGAGGAGTACGCCGGCGAGCGCCTGGAGGCCTTCGTCGAGGCCAACCCCGACCTGCTGCGCGCCGACGCCATGGTCATCGCCGACGTCGGCAACCCCGAGGTGAACGACCCCGCGCTCACCACGTCGCTGCGCGGCATGGCCGCGTTCACCGTGGAGGTCCGCACGCTCGCCGAAGCCGTGCACAGCGGCGCGTTCGGCGGCGCCGCGCCCGACGCGCTGGCCGCGCTCATGCGCATGCTGACCGCCCTGCACGACGACCAGGGGAACGTCCGGGTGCCCGGCCTCGAACCGGGGACCTTCCCCGGCGAGGCGCCGTCCGAGGACGACTTCCGCTCGCTCGCCGGAGTGCTCGACGGCGTGTCGCTGGTCGGGAACGGCTCGCTGTCCGACCGGCTCTGGGCGTCGTACGCGATCACGGTGACCGGGCTGGACGTGCCTACCGTGACCGGCGCGATCAACGCCGTCCAGGCGGTGGCCCGGGCCCGCGTCACGATCCGCATCCCCGCGAGCGGGAACGCCAGGCAGGCGCTGAACGACGTGACGGCCTTCCTGGAGAAGGTCGCGCCGTGGGGGGTCAAGGTCTCCTTCGGCGACTTCGTCAGCGGCTCCGGCTTCCAGATCGAGCCGGGCGGCCCGGCCATGAACGCCGCGGAGCGCGCGCTGGAGCGCGCCTTCGGCCGGGCGCCGCGCCAGGTCGGCCAGGGCGGCTCGATCCCGCTGGTGGCGGCCCTCGCCCGGCAGTTCCCCAAGGCCGAGATCCTGCTGTACGGCGCCGAGGACGACGGCGCCTCGATCCACGCCCCGAACGAGCGGCTCGTGCTGGAGGAGCTGCGCCGCGTGGTCACGACCGAGGCCCTCTTCCTCGCCGACTACGGCGGCTGGCACGGCGCGGCCTGAGCCGCCGCGCCGCAGGCGCGGCAATCAAACACAGAAGGCCCGGTGGCTGGGGGGACCACCGGGCCTTCCGTTCGTTCCCGCCTGCGTGCGGGACGTTTACCTGTAGGTGATGTCGGAGGAGTTGTAGAGGCAGTTCGTGCCGTCGGGCCCCTCACCGATCTTGGAGGGCTCGCTGCCCTTCGGGACGCCCTTGTACTTCTCGCAGATCACGATCTTGTGGCTGGAGTCGTTCACGATCGTGATGTTGGAGAAGCGCGCGGTGTCGCCCCAGTTGGTGTTGATGCCGGCCAGCGTCTTGCCGGGGGTGGTCGCCACGATGTTCGACATCTGGACGTGACGCTGGTAGGAGTTCGTGCAGTTGCCGCAGGCGCGGTAGAGCTTGCCGAAGTTCTGCACCTGGAAGTTCTTGATGATCATGGTGCCGGGGCCGTTGTGCTGGAACACCTTGTCGGAGGCGCTCTTCGCCCCGCCGCCGTCGATGGTCATGACCTGCGACGACGAGCTGCCCAGCAGGGTGGCGGCGTCCTCGCCGACGTCCTCCCACCAGACGTTCTGCAGCGTGCAGCTGCCCAGGCAGTGGATGCCGTCGGCGCCGGGCGAGCCGATGATCACGTTCCTGAGCGTCGCGCCGTTGGCCAGCTCGAAGAGCGGCTTCTGGCTCTCGCTCTGCCCGCCGTCACCCATGCTGCCGCTGGCGTAGTAGCGCTTCAGTCCGCCGTCGAGGGTGCCGGAGACGCCGATCGTGCTGGTGACCGCCTGCGAGCCCTGCGGGCTGGGCCAGCCCGACGGCTGCGTCGGGTTGGTCGTCGGGGTCTTCGTCGGTGTGGCGGTGGGAGTCGACGACGGCTGGGACCCGGTCGGCTGGAGGGTCCACTGCTTGGTGGCCGCCGAGTCGCAGGAGTTCTGCTGCACCAGCGCGCCCGAGGAGGTGGAGTTGTCCTTGGTGTTCAGGCATTTGTCGCTGTTGGCGTTGACGACCCGGTAGGTGGAGCCCGAGGCGGTCAGTTCCCAGGTCTGGGAGGACGCTCCGGTGCACGACTCCTGCTGGACGGCCTTGCCGGCGGAGGTGGAGGCGCCGGCGACCCCGGCGCACTTGCCGCTGTTGCCGGCGGCCAGGCGGAAGCCGCTGCCCTGGGTGGACAGGTTCCAGGTCTGGTTGCTCGCGCCGTTGCAGCTGGAGACGGTGAGCTGCACGCCGTCGGAGCCGCTGCCGCCGGGAACGGTGAGGCACAGGCCGCCGGCGCCGTTCACGATCCGGTAGGCGCCCGCACTGGGCCCCGCACTGGGCGCCGCGTTGGAGACGCCGGTGAAGACGCCGCCGACCAGGGCGGCGACCCCGGCGACGGTGCCGATCACCCCGAATCCGGTTCTGATTGTGGTTCTCAAAGCCGAGCTCCTTGCATGTCGTGCAGGACCCCTGACCGAGGGGGTTACTCCTGATCCCGCAGGGAGGTGTTCAAGAATGCGAACAGCATTCATGAGGAGGAACAGCAGGCTTCAAATTACGGACCTGTTGACCACCGGTCAACGACTTCGCCCGCCCGGGTCCGCAGGCCGCCCGGACGCTCACCCCGCTTGGGCAGGTGGAGGCGGACACGAGTCCTTTGAGATCATCGTGAAACGTTCACGCCGGGACACGGGGAGAGATCGCGGATGACCGAGGGATCGAGGACGCCGTTCAGCGAGTGGCTGCGGTCGGAGAGCGAGCCGGACTGGACGGCGGTGATCACCCACCCCTTCGCCGCGGCGATCCGTCGCGGCACCGCCGACATGCGCCGCTACCTGGAGCAGGACTTCCAGTTCGTGGACGCCTTCACGGCGCTGCTCGGCGCGGCGGTCGCCGCTGCGGACGGCTTCGAGTCACGGGTGGCCGTGGGCCGCTTCCTCGGGCAGACCGTCGCCGACACCGAGCGGGGCTACTTCCACCGCGCGCTCTCCGCTCTCGAAGGTGATCCGAACCCGCCCGCCCTGGAGCCGGTGACGGCCGAGTTCCGGGCGCTGATGGACGAGGTGCGCCGCGGCCAGGACTACGCGGGGATCCTGGCGGTGCTGTGCGTGGCGGAGTGGACCTACCTCGGCTGGGCCTCGCAGACCACCGAGCCGCCCGAGGGCTTCGTCCACCGGGAGTGGATCGAGCTGCACAGCGGGCCGGAGTTCGAGGCGTGGGTGGGCTTCCTGCGCGGCGAGCTCGACCGGCTCGGCCCCGGCCTCGACGAGAACGGGCGGGTCCGGGTGCTCGACGTCTTCCGCCGGGCGACGGCCCTGGAGCGCCGGTTCTTCGACATGGCGCTCGGTTAGGCACGCAGGGCGAGCGCGGCGAGGCGGCGCAGGGACAGGCGTAGGAAGATCGCGCTCACCGGCCCGGCGACCCGCCAGCCGATCCGTCCCACGCGGCCGAAGGGCACGTGAAGCTGCTCCTCCCAGATGATCCTGCTTCCGCCGCCGGGACGGGGCAGCACGTGGAACCGGCCGACGCCGCGCACGACCCGGCCCGTGTGGCGGACCTCCACCTCGTGCGGGGGCCGCCAGCCGGTGACGTCCATCGTGTCCACGAACGACAGCGGGCCGACCCCGGTGGCCGCCGCGAGCCGGCTCCCCCTGCTGCGGCCGTCACCGGCGACCACCCATGCCCGGGTCAGCACCATCCACTCGTGGTGCCGGGGCCAGTCGGTCAGTACGGCGAACACCCGATCCGGGCTCGCCTGCGCGTCCACCGCCACCGAGAGGGTCTCCACTCCGTGGGTTCTACCCCAGGAAGGTGATGTCGCGCGTGGGGGCGTCGCCGGCCGCGAACTCCAGCAGCCGCGCGCCCTCGGCGGCCAGCGCGTCGCGGGTGGCGGCGCCCAGCGGCCCGAACGGCTCGATCTCCAGGACGGCGGCCTCCCCGGCCCGCCCCCGTTCGATTCGCCACAGCCCCGCCACGAAACCGTCGACCAGGATGGTCGCGCGGATGATCCCGTTGACCGTGAAGACCCGCGAGCGGTGCTCCTCGGCCATCACCCGCGTCCGGTCGGCGTGCGAGAGCAGCAGGTTGTCGAACTCCCCGAGGAACCGCACCGGCGCCTCGGCGTCCGCGCCGGGCAGCGGCGCCCCGGGCAGGTCGAACAGCTCCACCCCGTGCTCGTCCCGGTACGTGACCAGGTCGAGCCCCTTGACCACGGAACGCAGCCCGGTCAGGCCCGACCAGGTCTGCATGTCCTTCACCGACGCAGGCCCGAAGGCGCGCAGGTAACGCAGCACCATGTCGCCGGCGGCCGAGCCGTCGCCGAGCGGGCGGCCCAGCCACGACTCGGCGGGGACGTGCCGGGCCTGGCCCGATGAGCCCCAGACCCCGCGCGGCGGGACCTGCACCAGCGGCACGACCGCGCGTACGGCCTGGGCCAGCGCGTCGAGGCCCGGCCACCGCTCGCCGAGCAGCTCCTCCAGCTCGGCGAAGCTCAGCGGCCGCTCCTCCATCAGGGCGCGGGCGGCGCTCGCCACCTCGCCGAGGTCCACCCCGTCCAGCCGTCTGCCGTACGACGTGCGCAGCAACCGATCGAGGAGCGGCTGTATGACCGGGCGCAGGGCCAGGCAGTCGTCGGCGCTGACGAGGTGGATGGTGCCGCGCATCAACGCGATCCGTACGGCGGCGCGACCGGTGAGCAGATCGGACAGGTCCTCGTGCCGGAAGTCCAGCAGGCGGTTCCACAGGCCGACGTAGGCTGAGAGAGGAGCCTGCGACTGCATGCCCACCAGGTGCTCGATCGCGGTGAGAGCCTTCGCGTCGTGGCGGCGCAGCAGCATCTGGCGGTCGAGCAGGGCGCGGTTGAGCTCGCGGCGGGTCAGCACGCCGCAAACATAACGCCCGGCACCGACAGAACCGGGGGGTGCCGCTGATGATCACTATTGACGTCCCGCTGTGGTCCGCACGACTGCGCGCGCTGCGCCGCGGCCGGCTGTGGAGCCGCCGCGATCTGGGACGACGGCTGACCGAAGCCGCGGGGGAGGCCGGACCCCGGCTGCCCGCGGACGCGGTCCACGCGTGGGAGGAGGGAGAACGGCGGCCGGACGCCCGCCATGCGGAGCTGCTGTGCCGGGTGTTCGGCGTGGACGAGGCGGACCTGTTCGTCGGCGCGTCCTCGGGCACGACCCGGTGGCACCACGTCACCGGCATTCCGCTGCTGCCCGGCCTCTTCCCCGAAGAGGAGGAGGAACGCGTCGGGCGGGCCGTCGAGCGGCCGTCCCGCGCCGACACCGGCACGGTCCGCTACTTCGAGACGCTGACCGGCGCCTGCGCCGCGCCTGACGGCAGGCCCGCCGACCTCGCCGCCGCGCTGGGGCCGGTCTTCGCGGGGGTCGAGACGTTCCGCGGGGAGGCCCCGCCGCGCGTACGGCGGGCGCTGCAGACGCTCGCGACGCGGGACGCGGAGCTGATCAGCCGCATGGAGCACGAGGCGGGCGACGCGCCCGGCGCGCGGGCCTGGTCGGACCGCGCGATCCGCGAGGCGCGCGAGACCGGCGACACGCTCACCGAGGTCCTGGCACTGGTCCAGCGGGCGGAGCTGATCGACGCCGCCGAGCCGGGCGAGATCGTCGAGGCGGCCGTGGCCGCCCGTGCGCGTACGGGTGTCCCGGCCGAGGTGGGGACGCTGTCCCGGCGGCAGGAGGCCCGCGCGCACGCGCTGACGGGTGAGGTGGAGCTGTGCCACCGCTGCCTCGAAGAGTGCCTTGAGGAGTGCCCGGAGGAGCGCCTGGAGGAGCCGGGCGAGACGCGGGCGGAGCTGTGCGCGGGCTGCCTGGTCGACCTCGGCCGGCCGGGCGGCGCGATCGAGCTGCTGGAGGGGGAGCCCGCGCCGGCCGCGCCCGCCTACTTCGCGGCGTACGTGCTGGCCCGCCAGGCGCACGCGTACGCGGAGGCGCACGAGCGGGAACGGGCGGCCGACCTCGCGCGGCGGTCCCTCGCCCTGGCCCGCCGTGCGGGGGCCGCCCGCGCGCTGCGCGAACTGGCCCGCGTCCATCTGCCGCCACCCGCCGGGACGCGCAGGCGCGTCCTCGTGTGACGACACGCCGCTGTTAGGTTGTGGGCGTTTCGCCTGAATCCTGTGAAGGGACGCCCATGCCGGCCGGATCCTCGCTGCCGCCTTCCCTGCTCCGGGCGCTGGCCCGCCCGGTCCCGCCGGGGAGCCTGGCCGACGTCGAGCACGTCGTCTTCGTCATGCTGGAGAACCGCTCGTTCGACCACTATTTCGGCCGGATGCGCGGGGTGCGGGGGTTCGGGGACCGCAACGCGGTGTCCACCCGGGTCTGGCGGCCGATCTTCGAGCAGGACGGCGTGCTGCCCTTCTCCGCGCGGGAGGCGGCCGAGCGGGCCGGGGCGGACCCGATGCTGCTCGACACGCACGACCACACCTGGCTCGGCACCCAGAACGCCTGGGCCATGGGCTGGAACGACGCCTGGGTGCCCAACAAGGGGCCCGGCTCGATGGCCTACTACGACCGGCTCGACCTGCCCTTCCACTACGAGCTGGCCGACACGTTCACGATCTGCGACGCCTACCACTGCTCGCTGCTGACCTCGACCACGCCCAACCGCAACTACCACGTGACGGGTCACACCGGGTACGAGCCGGGCACCCGGCAGCGCGCGCTGGACAACGTGGCGTCCGAGGGGGCGGAGGGGCATCCGGGCTACGACTGGGTCACCGTGCCCGAACTGCTGACGGGGGCCGGGCACACCTGGCAGGTGTACCAGGAGTGGGACAACTACGAGTGCAACAACCTCGAGTTCTTCCGGCCGTATATGGCCGTGATGGACCGGATCGGGCTGGGGAGCATGCGCTCCTTCTACGAGAAGGTCCGGGCGGCGGAGGACCCGGCGCCGCTGCTCGCGGAGCTGGACAGGCGGGTGGCCGCCCTGGAGCCCGCCGACCGCGACCTCTACGACAGGGCGCTGCGCCGCGCCTCCGTGGGCGGCCTCGGAGACTGGTTCGCCGCCGACGTGGCCGCCGGACGCCTGCCCGCGGTGTCGTACGTCGTGCCCTCGCTGGCCGACTCCGAGCACCCCGAGGGGTCGTCGCCCGTGGAGGGCGGGCAGGTCCTCTACCGGCTGCTCGACGCGCTGGGGTCGCATCCCGACGTCTGGGCGCGGACCGCCCTGTTCGTCACCTACGACGAGAACGACGGTTTCTTCGACCACGTGCCGCCGCCGGTCCCGCCCGACGGCACCCCGGAGGAGTTCGCCGGCGGGCGGCCGCTGGGCCTCGGCATCCGCGTTCCCATGATCGTCGTGTCGCCGTGGAGCGTGGGCGGCCATGTCTGCTCGGAGACGTTCGACCACACCTCGACCGTACGGTTCCTGGAGCGCCGCTTCGGGATCACGGCTCCGATCGGGGAGTGGCGGCGCCGGGTGGCGGGCGACCTCACCTCGGCGTTCGACTTCGCCACGCCGGTGGCCGCGCTTCCCGCGGCGGCCGTCGCCGCGCCGCGGCCGGTCCCGGCGGGAGACCGGTGGTATCCCCGGGTCCCCGACGAGCAGCGGATGCCGGTCCAGGAGCCGGGGGTCAGGCCTGCCCGCGCGCTGCCGTACCAGCCGGACGCCGAGGCCGTCGTGCGCGCGCGGTCCGTGGAGATCACGCTGCGCAACTTCGGCACGGCTTCCGCCCACTTCATCCTGTACGGCCACCTGGGCGAGCTGGCCAAGCCGGCGCACTTCGACGTCCTCGGCACGGCGGAGGAGGTGGTCTACTTCCCCGGCCCGGGCTACGACCTGCTGGTCGTCGGGCCCAACGGGTTCCGCCGGGAGTTCCGCGGTGGAACGGCCGACCCGGTGGAGGTGACCGGCGCGATCGACGCCGGCGCCCGCGCCGTGTCGATCGCGGTGACGAACCGGAGCGCCGTCCCCGTCGAGGTGTCGTTCGCCCCGATGGCCTACGGCGGAGCGGCGCGTACGGTCCCGATCGCGCCGGGCGGCACCGCGCACGTGGAGTGGCCCGCGCCGACGGGGTGGTACGACCTGATGGTCGGCGTGACCGGGCACGACGGGTTCGCCCGGCGCCTGATGGGACACATCGAGAACGGCCGCCCGAGCGTCACGGGGTGACGCCCGGGCGGGAACGCGGGTCAGGCGCGGATGAGCGGCGTGTCCACGAGGTGCTCGGCGAGGAACCACGCCTGCAGCTCGCCCGTCCGGATGACCTCGGAGACGAGCAGGTCGTTGGTGCCGTCGTCGCCCATCTCGGCCGCACGGGAGGCGGCGTCGTGCGCCGCGACCAGGATCGTCTCGTGCGCCTCCAGGAGCCGGGAGAGCATGGCGGGCACCTCCTCCACGCCGTCCGGCGGCCGCGGGATCACGGTCATCTCCGCCACCTGGCGCGGATCGCCGACCGCGACGCCGCCGAGCGTCTGGATGCGTTCGGCGATCGCGTCGATGATCGGCAGCTGCTCGCCCGCGTGCTTGTCGAGGAGCAGGTGCAGCTGGTAGAAGGTCGGCCCCCGCATCAGCCAGTGGTGCTTCTTGTACAGGTTGTAGAGGATCTGCGTGTCGGCCAGGATCTGGTTGAGCCGCTGACAGGAGTATTCGCGGGTCTCCCTCGGCATCCCGACCGGGAAGTCGCGCACCGTCCCGAACGCCTGTATCTCGGTGCCCCTCTGGTGGAGCCAGGGCTGGCTGCTCTCCCGCATCTTGGAGGAAGGGTTGACGCTCAAGGTGTCTCTCCTCGCTCAGTCGGTTTTATGTCCGATAGAGAGTCTTTCGCCAGGTATGTCCTTTAAACGCCTTCTAAGGGCTGGTTTCACCCTTGTGACAGGGTGACCTGCGGATTCTCCGACAGCCGGGCGGCGGTGCGCTCCGCCGTACGCCTGGCCCAGCGGCCGGTCGTCGCCAGGGCGACCGACAGCACGATCAGCCCGTACAGCGCGTTGACGCGGAATGCCGCGTGCGCGGCCGGGACGAACGCGGCGTTCGCGCCGGAGACGGCGCCGGAGACCATGGACCCCGCGATGGCCACGCCGAGGGACTGGCCGACCTGCCTGCTGGTCGAGGCGACCGCGGCGGCCACTCCCGCCTGCGCGAGCGGCATCCCGGAGACCGCCGTGTTGGTGATCGGGGGGTTGAGCATGCCGAACCCGACGCCGAAGACCGCGTAGATCCCGAGCAGCAGGGGGAGGGGTGTGGTGAGGGTCACCTGGGACAGCAGCGTCCCGGCGGCCGTCAGGCACACGCCCGCGACGACGAGCGGAAAGCGCGGGCCGCGGGTGCCGACGAGCCGGCCGGAAAGCGGCCCCACGATCATCGTGATCACCGCGACCGGCAGCGTGCACAATCCCGCGGCGAGGGCCGACAGCCCGCGATTGCTCTGCAGGTAGAGCGTGTTGAGGAACAGGAAGGCCCCCAGGCCGGCGAACCCCGCCACCGCCATGACGGCCGCGCCGGAGAACGGCGCGCTGCGGAAGAAGCGCATGTCGATGAGCGGTTCCGGCCTGCGCAGTTCGCAGACGACCAGCGCGGCGAGGGCCGCCGCCGCGACCGCGAAGCAGGCCGCGCTCACGGCGGCGCCCGCGGCCGGGCCCTCGATGATCCCGTACGTGAGCGTGCCGAGCAGGACGATGACCAGCACCTGCCCGACGGGGTCGAGCCTCCGGGCCGAGGGCGCTTTGGACTCGGGGACGTACCGCCAGGTCAGGAACAGCGCGAGCAGGCCGATGGGCACGTTGATCCAGAAGATCGCGCGCCAGTCCACCGTGTCGGTGAGCAGGCCGCCGGCCACCGGTCCGAGCGCCATGCTGACGCCGACCACGCCGCCCCACACGCCGATGGCCTGCGCGCGCTCCCTGCGGTCGGTGAACGTGTTCGTGATGATCGACATGGCCACCGGGTTGAGCATCGAGCCGCCCACTGCCTGGAGGATCCGGGCGGCCACCAGCCAGCCCAGGCTCGGGGCGAGGCTGCACAGCAGCGACGCGGCCGTGAAGATCACCAGGCCGGTCTGGAACGTGCGGCGGCGGCCCACCCGGTCGGCCGTCGACCCGGCGAGCATGAGCAGGCTCGCGAGCGTCAGCGTGTAGGCGTCCACCGTCCACTGCAGGCCGGAGACCGGCGCGTGCAGGTCGCGTCCGAGCGCCGGCAGGGCGACGTTGACGATCGTGTTGTCGAGCGACACGATCAGCAGGCTCATGCAGCAGATGAGAAGGACGAGTATCCGCCGTCGGCGAGTCATTTGCGACACCACACCACACAACCGTACATATCCGGTCATGCATCGCTTGCGGCAGGGCAAACCGAATGTAATTCTGCTCGCATGCGTGCGACGGCGAACGGTATCGAGATCTGCTACGAGGTGTTCGGCGAGCCCGGAGGACGCCCCGTCGTCCTCATCATGGGGCTCGGGGCACAGATGATCAGCTGGCCGGAGGAGCTGATCGGGCTGCTGGTGGAGTCGGGCCACCGGGTCGTCCGGTTCGACAACCGGGATGTGGGCCTGTCCACCCACTTCACCCCGGCGGACGACTCCACGCCCCCGGCGTCGTACACCCTGGACGACATGGCCGACGACACGGCCGGTCTGATGGACGTGCTGGGCTGGGAGAGCGCCCACGTGGTGGGCGCGTCGATGGGCGGCATGATCGCGCAGACCCTCGCCATCCGCCACCCCGCCCGGGTGCGCACGCTGACCTCGATCATGTCCACGCCCGGGCCCCGGGTGGGGCGTGCGACCGAGGAGGCCATGGCGGCGCTGACGGCGCCCGCCCCGCAGGACCGCGAGGAGGCGCTCGCCCGCGCCGTCGAGACCGCGCGGGTCATCGGCTCTCCCGGCTACGAGATGGACGTCGAGCGCGTCACCCGGGTGGCGGCCGAGGCCTACGACCGGGCCTTCGACCCCGCGGGCACCACCCGGCAGTTCATCGCGATCCGGAGGTCGGGGGACCGTACGGAGGGGCTGCGCGGGCTCTCGGCGCCGGCGCTGGTGATCCACGGCGAGGACGACCCGCTGATCACGCTCGAAGGCGGGACCGCGACCGCGGACGCCATCCCCGGCGCGAAGCTGCTGACCTTCCCGGGGATGGGCCACGACCTGCCCCGCCCGCTCTGGCCGGTCATCGCGGAGGCGATCACGGAACTGACCGGGCGGGGCTGACCGGGCTTCAGATCTCGAGCTTGTCCTCGATCGCGCGGAGCTGGTGCCGGGCCATCGCGAGGTTGGCCCGGTTGCGGTCGAGGGCGAGGTAGAGGAACAAGCCCTTGCCGCCGCGGCCGGTGAGCGGCCGGATGATGTGATACTGCGTGCCCAGCGTGATGAGGATGTCCTCGATCCCGTCGTTGAGCTTGAGCGCGTCCATCGCGCGGAGCTTGGCCTTGACCACCTCGGTGTTGGCCGCGGCGGCCACCTGGAGGTCGAGGTCCTTGGAGCCGCCGAGCGTGCCCAGCGCCATCCCGCTCCCGTAGTCGGCCACCGCCGCGCCGACCGCGCCGTCGATGGTCAGCATCTCCTTCAACGAGACGTCCATGTTCGCCATGTCTCTTCTCCTGTCCTGGGTTGTCATCCGCGTTCGACGATGGCGGCGATCTTGTTCGCCGCCCTGCGTCCCTCGATCCGGAGCAGGCCGAGGTTGGCTCCCTGACCCGCGAGAACGGTGAGGACGAGCGTGGGGCCCGCGGCGTAGCACGCGGTGTGCCCCTGGGTGCCGGAGATCAGCGTCTCCTCCAGCCGCCCGATTCTGGCGAGCTCGGTCATCTTCCGGCTCAGCGACAGCAGCGCCGACGTGAGCGCCGCGGTCTGCTCGGTGTCGGCGGCCAGGTCCGTGGTCACGAGCATGCCGTCGACCGTGCAGGTGAGCGCGCCGGTGATCTCGGGCGCCCGTTCGCGCAGGACGACCAGTTCCTCGTGTATGTCGTGGCGCAGATCCACGGAGACACCCCTTCCGGCCCGCTTGAGCCACCCGATCACTACAGCGCCTCCAGCGCGTCACGCAGTCTGAGCAGCAGGTTCACGTCGGTCGCGTCGGCGTTCACCTGCGGTAGCCCCGAGCCGGTCCGCTGGGGCTCCTCCCGGGGGGCCGGCGGTTTGGGTGTGCGCTTGGGCAGCGCCGCGGTCTCGGCCGTCACCACCAGGCCGGCGGCCGCGAGCTCCCGGACGGCCAGCAGCGTGGAGTAGGCCGGGCGGCCGAGGCGGCGGGCCAGCTCGACCGGCGTGGCGCTGGAGTCGGCGGCGAGCAGCAGCTCCCACTGCAGCCGGGTGAGCAGCGCGTGCGAGCCGGGGATCCGCCGCAGGGGCGTCACCGGCCGCGCGTCCAGCTCGGCCGACGGCCAGGCCCGCTCGAGGCGGGCCCGGCGCCTGGCGCACTCGCGCAGCAGCCCCGGCACGTCGAAGAACCAGTGGACCCCGAGCCAGTGGGCCTCGCCCTCCCTGAACCTGGTCCTCACCGTCTTCGACGACGCGACCAGGAAGAACGCCGCGTCGAGTGTGGCGGACAGCACGCAGAACTCCAGCTCGCCCCGGCTGAGCACCCCTCGGTCCACGAGCAGCGCGCCGCCGTCGCCGCCGGGACCGGCCTCCTGCCGCGCGTGCCGGACCCCGTTCGCGCTGATCCGGCCCGACGCGCCGAGCAGGCCCTCCACGCCGGGCGTGGCCGCGCACTCCACGTACGACACCCGGCCGTGGTCGTAGTAGACCGTGCCCTCCTTGCCCACCCGCAGTGAGCCGGTGGCCTCGTCCTGGGCGAGGCCGGTGAGCACGGCGTCGAGAGTCGGAGCGGCCACCGGTCAGGCTCCCATCAGGAGGCGACCAGCTCGTCGGTGATCGTGCGCAGCCGCCGCCGGGCCAGGGCGAGGTTCGACCGCTCCACGTCCAGGCGCAGGCACAACAGCAGCGGACCGTCGAACATCATCTCCATGGGCCGCACCAGGTGATACGCCGTGCCCGTGGTGACGATCACGTCCTCGATCCGGAAGCCCGTCTCCTGGGACGCCAGCGCGATTCCGTCGAGCGTGGCGCGGTACGCCTCGCTGAGCCCCGCGGCCGCCCGCCCGGGATCGGGGATCCCCTTTCCGGCGACGGCCATGCCGCTGGTGTGGTCCACGAGAATGGCGCCGAGCGCCCCCGGGATCGACATGGCCTCGGAGAGGCAGTCCTCTATCCCGATCAACCCGTAACTCCTCGCCTCGCCGATACAGCGCGGCCAACACTAGAGGAGCAGGTGAACGGGCTTCCCGAGCCGAAAACGACTCGGATAAACGGATTAATCCGGAAGAATAAGAATTCTCCCTCTCGGAATGGTAATCCCGATTTTCGTGAAATTTCCTCATGTCGCCGGGGATGGCGCACCCACCCCGGCGCGGCGGCCAGAATGGGAGGCGTGGAACGCATTCTGGTCAGCGCCTGCCTGCTCGGCAGCAAGGTGAGGTACGACGGCGAGGCGAAGACGAGCGACGACGAACTGCTGGCCCGCTGGCGCGCGGAGGGGCGGCTGGTGCGGTTCTGTCCCGAGGTCGAGGGCGGGCTGCCCATCCCCCGGCCGCCCGCCGAGATCGAGGGCGGCGCGGGCGGCGCGGCCGTCCTGGCGGGCGCGGCGCGCATCCTGACGCCGGAGGGCGACGACGTGACCCCCGCGTTCCTGTCCGGCGCGCAGCAGGCCCTCGCCGTCGCCCGGTCATTCGGCGTACGGGTCGCGATCCTGAAGGAGGGCAGCCCGTCGTGCGGGTCGCTGCGGATCTACGACGGCGGCCACCGGGGGAGGACCACCCCCGGGCAGGGCGTGACGACCGCGCTGCTGGAGCTGAACGGCGTCCGCGTCTTCGGCGAGGACCGGATCCCGGACGCCGCCCGCTATCTGGAGTCGCTTACGGAGACAGGGGATCCGAGGTGACGATGACGGCCTTCTCGTCGGGCTTGTGCACCAGGACGTTGTCCACGTAGGACCGCACCGCCGCCTCCAGGCCGACGTCCTTGCCGGCGGCCTCCGACATGTACCAGCGGTGGTCGAGCACCTCGTGGAAGAGCTGGGCCGGCTCCAGCTTGCGCCGCAGATCGGCGGGGGTGGCGTTCACCACCGGCTGGAACACCTCGGCCAGCCAGCGGTGGGCCACGATCGCCTCGTCCTCGTGCCGCAGCCCGTTCGACACCCGGAACGAATCGAGGTCGTTGAGCAGCCGCCTGGCCTGGTTCTCCTCCACGTCGAGGCCGGTCAGGCGCAGCAGACGGCGCTGGTGGTGCCCGGCGTCCACGACCTTGGGCCGGACGATCAGCCGGGAGGTGCCCGCCTTGCGGCGCACCATCATCTCGGCGACGTCGAAGCCGAGGGAGTTGAGCCGCCGTACGCGCTGGTCCACCCGGTGCCAGTCGACCTCCTCGATGATCTCGTCCTCGGTCAGCTCGTCCCACAGCCGGTGGTAGCGCTCGACGAGCTGCTCGGCGAAGGCCAGCGGGTCGATGGTCGGGTGGAGCAGGCCGCCCGCCTCCAGGTCGAGCATCTCGCCGTAGATGTTGACGTGCGCCACGTCGATGTCATGTGACCGCTGGCCCTCGCTGATCGCCGGATGGAGCTCGCCGGTCTCGGCGTCGACCAGGTAGGCCGCGAAGGCTCCGGCGTCCCGGCGGAACAGCGTGTTCGACAGCGAGCAGTCGCCCCAGTAGAAGCCGGTCAGGTGGAGCCGTACGAGCAGGACCGCGAGCGCGTCGAGCAGGCGGGTCAGCGTGTCGGGCCGCACCGAGCCCGACAGCACCGCGCGGTACGGCAGCGAGAACTGCAGGTGCCTCGTGATCAGGGCGGAGTCCAGTTCGGAGCCGTCCGGGGCGGTCCGCCCCGTGACGACGGCGACCGGCTCGACGGCGGGCGCGTCGTGCCGTGCCAGGTCCCACAGCAGCTGGTACTCCCGCTTGGCGTACCGCGTGCTGATCTCCTTGATCGCGTACACCCGGCCGCTGAGCCGGGCGAAGCGCACCACGTGCCGGGAGATGCCGCGGGGCAGCGTCACCAGGTGGTGGACGGGCCACTCCTCCAGGGGGACGTCCCACGGCAGGCGGATCAGGTCGGGGTCGCTGGGGGCGCCGGTGATCTGCAGGGGCACCAATCGCTCCTTATCTGGGGGCTTCCACACAAGTGTCGCGGATAGAGTCGGGCGCTATGACGCTGGTGGACGAGTTCATCGACTGGTACCTGGCCGAGAACCCGGTCAGGGCGGCCCTCCTCGGGGCCGACGGATACGACCGCACGCTGGGCGACCTCAGCGCCGCCGCCTTCACCGCACGGGAGCGGGCGGCCGAGGAATGGCTGCGCAAGCTGTCGGAGGCGACGCCCGAGAGCCCCGAAGACGAGATCGACAGGGACCTGGTCGCCGCGCATCTGCGCGGGCAGATCGCGCAGGCCCGCTGGCCCGAGTGGCGGCGCGAACCGGCCGCCTACCTCGGGGTGATCTTCGGGTCGATGTTCACGCCGTTCCAGCAGCGCCTCAAGCCGGAGGCCGAGCTGGTCGACGCCGCCGTCGCGCGGCTGGCCGAGGTGCCCGCCGTGCTCGCCGCCTGCCAGGCCAACCTGGACCCCGATCTCGCGGCCGACCTGCTGGTCAAGCGCGGCCTCGACCAGGCCCGTACGGGACGCCGCTTCCTGACCGAGACGCTGCCCGCGCTGGTCGGCGACCCGGACCTGCGGGCGCGGCTGGCCGCGGCCGCCGGGCCCGCGGCCGACGCGTTCGACGGGCTGGTGCGCTTCCTGGAGGGCTTCGCGGCCCGCGGCACCTGGCGGATGGGCGAGGAGCTCTACTCCGCGCTGCTGCGCGAGCAGGAGATGCTCGGGTACGGCGCGGCGGAACTGCACGAGAAGGGCCGCCAGGCCTGGGCCGAGCTGGACACGCGGATGACCGAGGTCGCCGCCCGCCTCGGTTCCGGCAGCTGGCGGGAGGCGATGGAGTCGCTCATGGACGACCACCCGCCGACCCTGGAGGCGATGCGCGCCGAGTACGAGGCCGAGACGCTGCGGGCGCGCGAGTTCGTCCGCGAGCGCGGACTGGTGACCTTCCCCGAGGGGGAGGTGTGCCGGGTCGAGCCGTCGCCGGAGTTCCAGCGGCCCATCATCGCCGTGGCCAGCTACCTCGCCCCGCCGCCGCTGTCGTCCTCGCGGGACGGCGTCTTCTTCGTGCCGTACACGCCGGACGGCTTCACCGAGGAGCAGGTGCGGCAGCGGCTGCGGACCAACTCGCGCCCCCAGATGCCGTCGATCAGCGTGCACGAGGCCTATCCCGGCCACCACTGGCACCTGTCCTGGATGGCCGGCAACCCGCACCGCGCCCGCAAGATCTTCCGTACGCCCTACTTCGTGGAGGGCTGGGGGCTCTACGTCGAGAAGCTCATGCACGAGCAGGGCTACTTCGACACGCCTCAGACCGAGCTCGCCCACCTCGACTGCCGCATCTGGCGGGCCGCCCGGATCGTGGTCGACACCGCGCTGCACTGCGACGACATGTCGATCGAGCAGGCGGAGGAGTTCCTCACCACGAAGGCGTCGCTGTCGCCGGGCACCGCCGCCGGTGAGGTCAGCCGCTACTGTGCCTGGCCCACCCAGGCGCCCTCGTACCTCACGGGGGCCCTGGAGATCGAGCGGATCAGGGCCGACTACCCCGGCGACCTGCGGACCTTCCACGACACGATCGCGGGCTCCGGCGGGCTTCCGCTCGGCCTCGCCAGGAAGGTCGTGCTGGGTTAGCCGGTTTCGTCAGCCGTTGAGGGCGCGTTCGATGACGGCGGTGAGCTGGTCCTCGGTGAGCACCGAGGGCCGGCCCACGCCGAGAGCGCGGACGTAGACCTCGCACAGCCACTCCAGCAGGCGCGTCGCCTCGAACGCCTGCTCCAGGCCGCCGCCGATCGTCACCGCGCCGTGGCTGGCCATCAGGGCGGCCTGCCTGTCCCTGATCGCGGCGATCACGTTGTCCGCCAGTTCGGGCGTGCCGTACGTCGCGTACGCGGCGACCCGGACGGCGCCGCCGAGCAACAGGGCGTTGTAGTGGATCGGCGGCAGCTCGGTCATGGTCGAGGCGACCACGGTCGCGAAGACCGAGTGGGTGTGCACCACCGCGCGGGCATCGGTCGCCTGGTACAGCGCGAGATGCATCGGGGTCTCCGAGGACGGCTTGCGCTCCCCGTCCACGACCCGCCCTCCGAGGTCGACCACGGGGCAGTCCTCCGGGCGCAGCCGGTCGAGCGCCACGCCGGAAGGTGTGACGGCGACCAGATCACCGTCCCGGGCGCTCAGGTTCCCCGATGTGCCGATGACCAGGCCGAGGGCCGCCGCCCGCCGGCCGTACTCGCACAGCTCACGCCGCAGCTCATCCACCCGCTCATCCACGCGGGCGAATCTACACAATCGGCGGTGTTTCGTGATGTCCTGATCTCATGTACGAGGCTTCCGAATGGCGCCGCGAGGGGGACACGATCCGCAGGACCGTGGTCGCCCGAGACTTCCGTACGGCCATCGCGATCGTGAACGACATCGCCGAACAGGCCGAGGCGCTGAACCACCATCCCGACATCGACATCCGGTGGCGGACCCTGCATCTGGCGCTGACCACCCACGACGCCGGCGGTCTGACCGACCTCGACTACAAGCTCGCCGCGCGCATCGACGCCATCGTGGCCGATCACGAGGCCGGATCGCCGCAGTAGCACTCATTCTCTCGCCGGGTAGAGGGCCACGACGGGGATGACGCGGGAGGTGCGTGCCTGGTAGTCGGCGAAGACCGGGACCAGCTCGGCCTGGCGGGCGTACATGCGGTCGCGCTCCTCCCCGGCCAGCGGCACCGCCGTGGCGGTGAACGTCTCGATCGCCGTCCCGTCGCCCGCCTCGACGGTCACGGTGGGATTCGCCAGCAGGTTGTGATACCAGTCGGGATGGCGCGGCGCGCCCGCGTAGGAGGCGAAGACGAGCAGCCTTTCTCCGTCACGCAGGCACGCGACGGGGTTCGTCCGGGCGGCGCCCGTCCTGGCGCCCGTGGTCGTCAGCAAGATCAGCGACGTTCCCTCGAACGGCCCGCCGACCTTGCCGCCGTTCGCCCGGAACTCCTCGATGATCTTGTCATTCCAGTCGGACATGCTGCGATGGCTCCTGAACCTCGATGTGTCCGCCCCGATAGCGAAGCTCCTCGGAGATCAACATAGCCAACGGGTGACGGCCCGAGCCCGCAGGAGGGGGGTCCATGCCCTCCTGCTGCTCACGAGGAACCGGGGTGGTGTGAACCGGCGCCAGGCAATTTGCCCCAATTCTTTTCAGCCTGTGATTCCACCTTATTGGCTTGCCGACTTGTCGAGTCCTCGTGCTGGCTGAAAGAATTAATACAGATTTTCGAATTCGACTGGGGAGGTGCGATGGATCTGTTTGACACTGCTCCTGTTACTCCTCGTCGTTCGAATGATGGCGATGACGGCTGGTGGGATCGGCTGACCGCTGATTCTCCTTTGTGGTCGGCGGAGGGTTCGCTCGCCCGCGACGACACTGTGGATAACGGCGCGGCCGCTGACACCGAGAGCATGGGCGGTGACGCCGCCGATGGCTGTGCCGCCGATGATTCTGGGGCGGATACCGCTGGCGCGGGTGCCCGGCGTCGCCCGTCGTGGGTGTTGGTTGGTTCTGTTCGCGAGTCGGCGCAGTCGTTGGCGCTGGCGCCGGTTCCGGACGATGTGGACATCTGCCTGGCCGAGGCCGAGGAGTTGTTGTTCGCGCGGGATCGGATCACGTGTGCTCTTGCTGATCGGGTGGGGCGGGTGCA
>NZ_JBFAOO010000079.1:0-33095 GCF_040675265.1 Microbispora sp. NPDC049633 | reverse complement strand
CTGGAGACGGTGAGCTGCACGCCGTCGGAGCCGCTGCCGCCGGGAACGGTGAGGCACAGGCCGCCGGCGCCGTTCACGATCCGGTAGGCGCCCGCGCTCGGCGCCGCGTTGGAGACGCCGGTGAAGACGCCGCCGACCAGGGCGGCGACCCCGACGACGGTGCCGATCACCCCGAATCCGGTTCTGGTACTCCTTCTCAAAACCGAGCTCCTCGCAGATCGTGCAGGACCCCTGACCGAGGCGGTGGCGCGAGGCCACTCCTGATCCCGCGGGGGGCAATTCATGAATGTGAACAACATCCATGAACCGGAACGCGGCTTAAATTACGGACCATGGGAACCCGGGTCAATGCTCCGTGTCGGACACGTGACGACCCGAACCGGTCACCCACCGGTTTGGCCAGGTGAGAGCCGGAGCGCCGGGGCCTCCTCGGTGAAATTTTCATGAAACACCCGAGCCGCGCGAGTGCCCGGCGACGTCGGAGCGGCGGCATCCCGGAGGGCCCGACCGGCCTCACCTGTGTAGGTGACATCACACCGTGCCGAGGCAGCGCGAGGGATCCTGGGCGCTATTGTTTTGTACCGACTGGTCAGTGCAAAAGAATGGAGCACAGACATGGATGCCCGGTGGCCCCTGGATCCCACACCCACTGCCGGAGCTCCCGCCACACCCTCCGGCGGCGCCTTCGCGGGTGTCGAGGTGGCGGCGCGGGGACTGGGCGTCCGGGGTGGTCACGGCTGGGTCTACCGGCACGTCTCACTGCACGCGGCTCCCGGGACGCTCACCGTCGTCGCGGGTGAGGCGGGCAGCGGCCGTACGAGCCTGCTGCTCACCCTCGCGGGGCGGATGAAGCCCACCGAGGGAACGCTCACCGTGGGCGGCCTGGTGGCGCCTCGCAGGATCGCGCAGGTGGCCGCCCTCGGACTCTTCGCGCAGGTGAACCCCTTCGACGACGCCCTGTCCGTGCGGGAGCACCTGCAGGAGCGCCTGCGCGCGCACGGGCCCCTGTGGCGCAGGCGGCACCCCGGCGCCGCCCGCGCGGCCCTCGCCCACGCCGGGCTCGATCCGGGCGCGCTGCCGCACGGCGATCGGACGCCGGCCAGGGAGCTCACCCGTGACCAGGCGGTCCGGCTGGGCGTGGCGCTCGCGCTGCTCGACCAGCCGGGCCTGCTCCTCGTGGACGACGCCGACATCGGCATTCCCGCAGGCAGGCGCCATGAGTTGTGGGACACGCTCCGCAGCCTGGCCGACGAGGGCCTCACGGTCGTCGCGGCGTGCACCGACGCCGAGGAGGCGGCCGGCGCGGCCACCACGCTGCTGCCGCTGCCCGTCGAGCGGGCGGCCGCGCTCCGCGACGAGACGGCCGGGGACCCGGACGGCACGGGCGAGGACACCCCTGGCGACCCCGCTTACGACAGCGGGGACGACAGCGGGGACGACAGCGGGGACGACAGCGGGGACGACAGCGGGGCGGCGCCCCGCGACGACGACCGTCACGATGCCGAGGAAGGGACACGCCGATGAGGGCCCTCCTCCCCGGCCGGTTCGAACTGCGCAGGTTCATGCGCTCGCGGCTCACCAGGGCCGCGCTGGTCGCCGTCGTGATGCTGCCCCTGCTGTACGCCGGGCTCTACCTGTGGTCGTTCTGGGATCCCCAGGCGAACCTGAGCCGCGTACCGGTGGCCCTCGTTGTGGAGGACCGTCCGGCCACCGTCGCCGGAGCCGCAGGAGACCGGGCGAGCACGGTGGACGCCGGCCGCGAACTCGCCGACGAGCTGGAGGAGCGCAGGGTCTTCGCCTGGCACCGGGTCGGCGCGGCCGAGGCCGACAGGGGCGTCCGCGAGGGGCGTTACTACCTGTCGCTCACGATCCCGGCCGACTTCAGCGCCGACCTCGCCTCGCCCTCCGGTGACGGCGCGCCGCATCCGGCCCGGCTCGGCGTACGGGTGGACAACGGGCGCAGCTACATCATGGGCACGATCTCGGACGCCGTGTTCCGCGAGGTCAAGCAGGCGGCCGGGCGCAGCGCGGTCAAGGACTACCTCGACCAGATCTTCCTGTCCTTCGGCGAGCTGCACGACAAGACCACCCAGGCGGCCGACGGCGCCGACCGGCTCCACGACGGGGCCGCCACCGCGAGCGACGGCGCCGCCTCGCTGGCCAAGGGCCTCGGGTCCGCGCAGGACGCGACGGACCGCCTGTCATCCGGGGCCGACGCCCTGTACGGCGGGTCGAAGCAGCTGACGAGCGGGCTGCACCAGGCCAGGACCGGCTCGGCCACCTTGTCCGCCGGCCTGGCGAAGGCGGCCTCCGGCGCGGCCGACCTGCGCGAGGGCCTGTCCGCGCTCGACAAGGGGGCGGCCAAGCTGGCAGAGGGCAACCGCGAGGCCTACCGCCAGGTGCACGCCCTGTCTCCGGCCGTCGACCGCGCGGCCGACACCTACGTCCCCGTGCTGGAGCGGAACGGCGACCGCATCCGGCGGGCCGCGCTCACCCTGGCGGAGGGCGCCGACGGCTTCGCGGACGCGCTCGACGGCCTGCCCCGGGAGGTGCGGAGCTCGGCCGGCACGGCCCGGCAGGACCTGCGTGCCGTCGAACGCTGGCTGGACGCCCGTCCCGACGCCGACCCCGAGCTGCGCACGCTGGTGGAACGCGCCGCGGGGTCGGCCGGCGACCTCGCGTCGGCCGCCGGACGGCTGCAGGACCGCCTCGGCGCCCAGGAGGGCAGGCGTGACGACCTCGCCCGTACGGCCCGGACGGTGGCGGACGACGCCCGCGAGCTGGCCGCCGCCGCACCCGGCCTCGGCACCGCCCTGGACGACGCCCGCGACAAGTTCAACGAGCTGGACAAGGGTCTCAGGCGACTGGCCGACGGAGCGTCCGACCTGCGCGACGGCACCGGCAAGGCGCTGACCGGGGCCTCCTCGCTGTCCACCGGCCTCGGCACGCTGAACGCGGGCGCGCGCGGCCTGTCCACTGGCCTGGCCAGACTCGACGACGGAGCGAGCAGCCTCACCACGGGCCTCGCCTCACTCGCCTCCGGAGCGGGCAAGCTCGACAACGGCATCGGCGCGCTGCGGCAGGGGGCCGGAAAGCTCGACTCCGGGCTGATCAAGCTGACCGACGGCTCGGGCGAGCTGGCCGGTGAGCTCGGCGACGGGGCCGGCCGGATCCCCGACTACGGGGCCGGGGAACGCGCCAGCCGTACGGACATGATGAGCGACCCCGTCCGGCTCGCCACCACGGTGGACAACGAGGTGCCGAACTATGGGACCGGCTTCGCGCCGTTCTTCGTGCCGCTGGCGCTGTGGGTCGGCGCGATGGTGACGTACATGGTGCTGCGGCCGCTCAACCCGCGGCTGCTCGCCGGGTCGGCGCCGGCCTGGCGCACGGCGCTCGCGGGCTGGCTGCCGGGTCTCGCGATGGGCACGCTCCAGGTGGCGGTGCTGCTCGCGGTGCTGCGCTTCGGGCTCGGGCTGCGGGCCGGCAGCTGGCTGGGCGTGGCGGCCTTCCTCGTGCTCGTGACCGCGGCGTTCCTCGCGATCGTGCAGGCGGTCAACGCGCTGCTCGGGCCGCCCGGACGGGTCGCGGTGCTGGCACTGCTCATGCTGCAGCTCACCTCGTCGGCGGGCACCTACCCCATCGAGACCTCTCCCGGCTTCTTCCAGGCGATCTCGCCGTGGTTGCCGATGAGCTGGGTGGTGTCGGCGATGCGCCGGCTCATCAGCGGCGGCGACACCACCGTGGTGTGGCAGGCTTGCGGCGTGCTGTCCCTGTTCGTCGCCCTCGGTCTCGCGCTCACCGTGCTCGCCGTCCACCGCGGCCGTACCTGGTCGATGCGCCGCCTCAAGCCGGAGCTGTCGCTGTGAGCCGCCCAACGGACGGTCCGGCGGACGGCCCGGCGAAGGAACAGGGCGGCAGGCGGGCCGAGACGCGGCAGCGGCTGTACCGTGCCGCGGCCGACCTCATCGCCGAACAGGGCTTCGCGGCCACGACCGTCGACGCGATCGCCGAACGCGCCGGGGTGGCCAAGGGCACCGTCTTCTACAACTTCGGCAGCAAGGAAGCGCTGTTCGCCGGGCTGCTCGACCACGGGATCGAGCGGCTCGCCGACGCCCTCGCCGAGGCCGCGCGCGGCCCCGCCGCCTCGCCGGTCGCCATGCTCGACGCGCTCATGCTCGCCCAGCTCCGCTTCTTCGACGAGTACGGGCCCTTTGCCCGGGTGCTGCTGGCCGAGTTGTGGCGGGCGGCGTGGCAGGACGCCGTCCTGCGGCTGCGTACGAGCGTGCTCGCGGCGTACGAGCGCGTTCTCACGGACGCGGTCGAGGCCGGCGAGCTGCGCCCGGGGTTCGACACCGGCACCGCCGCGACGGCCGTCTTCGGCATGGTGCTCACCGTAGCCATCGAACGCCGTGCCCTGCGCCCCGACCAGCCGGTCGAGGACGTCCACGCCACCCTCGCCGAACTCGTCCACCGCCGCATCTCGCCCTGACCGGACGCGGTGAGAAGGGTCGGGATCCACGGGGACAGGACACCGGTCGCACGAGCACCGAGCCCGCCCGGCGACCCCCAAGAACCCCCCATCCGCCGCAGGGCCAGGGGCGTCATCACCGATGACCTTCTCGTAGTCGGCTGACGCCGTCATCAAGAGCTCCTTCAGTCGCTTCGCGGAGCACCACGACCGCGTCGCGCGGTACTCCACGGGAGTCAGTTGCGTGGCGTCCACCGCCTCTGCCGTGGCCATGGCGAATTGGGGCGGGTCGATGCCGCCGACCGCGCGCAGCAGCTCCACGGCGGCACCGGGCCGGTCGTGGAAGAAGTCGACGGTCTGCTGATGGATGAGCTTCGGCACGAGGCGGACTTTACTCATTGTGTTCGAGTCGTCACTTAGGATTATCGGAATCTGTGGATGGCGTGGGAACGGGGCTGATGCGTTAGCGAGACGAGATGATCGGCAACTAACGTGATCCGCCGTTCGTCGGGATGAATGCAGGCATCCCGGAGCAATGGAGGAGATCGTGTACCCCCCACCGCAGCAGAAGCGCCGTCGCAGCGTGGCTCCGTTCATCGTCGCGGTCGTTTTCGCGGGAGCGCTCATCGTCGGGTTGAAGCTGCTGTTCGGCGGGGTGTCGGGCGGAGGGAACGCCGGTGGCGACAAGGACGGGAACGCGACCAAGCGCGCCTGCGACGACGGCGGGATCACGCTGACCGTCGCCGCCTCCAGTGAGAAGGCCGAGCTGCTGCGCACGATGGCCAACGGCTACAACGGCCACAAGGTGGACGGGCAGTGTGTGGACGTGGTCGTGAACTCCAAGGCGTCCGGCGGGGCGATGCAGGCCCTGGCGCGCGGCTGGGACGAGCGGCAGGACGGCCCGAAGCCGGACGTGTGGACGCCGGCGAGCGCCGGCTGGATCACCCTCCTGCGGCAGCGCGTCGAGGGCGGCGACCAGGCGTCCCCGGTGTCCGCGGAAAACCCGACGATCGCCACGTCTCCGCTGGTCATCGCGATGCCCAAGCCGATGGCACAGGCGCTCGGCTGGCCGTCGAAGAAGATCGGCTGGTCCGACATCCTGGACCTGGCCAACGACCCGAAGGGCTGGGCGAAGTACGACCACCCGGAATGGGGGCAGTTCCGTCTCGGCAAGACGAACCCGAACTTCTCCACGTCGGGCCTGAACGCGACCGTCGGGGCGTACTTCGCGGCCACCGGGCTGTCGGGCGACCTGACGGAACGGGACGTCGCCGCGGCGAAGACGCGTGACTTCGTCAAGGGTGTCGAGCGGTCCATCGTCCACTACGGCGACACCACGCTGACCTTCCTGTCCAACCTCCAGCACGCCGACGACTCCGGGACGGCCATGTCGTACATCTCCGCCGTGACGGTGGAGGAGAAGTCGGTGTGGGACTACAACCAGGGCAACCCGACGGGCGACCCCGAGACGCTCGGGGACCACGCCAAGCCGAAGGTCCCGCTGGTGGCGATCTATCCCAAGGAGGGCACGCTCTTCTCCGACCACCCGTACGCCGTGCTGTCCTGGGCGGACGCCGCGAAGAAGGCCGCGGCGGCGGACTTCCTGAAGTACCTCCAGGCGCCCGAGCGGCAGCAGGAGTTCGAGAAGTACGCCTTCCGGTCCTTCGACGGCAAGCCGGGCGGCCTCGTCACGACCGCCAACGGCCTCGACCCCAAGCAGCCGGCCACCACTCTCAGCACGCCGACTCCGCAGGTGCTCGACCGGATCCTCGCCAGCTGGGCCGAGCTGCGCAAGCCCGCCAACGTGCTGATGGTGATGGACGTCTCAGGCTCGATGGGCGCCGACGTCGCGGGCACCGGCAAGACCAAGCTCGACCTCGCCAAGCAGGCCGCGATCAACGCCCTGCCGCAGTTCGGCCCGAACGACCGCGTGGGCCTGTGGCTGTTCAGCCTCAAGCAGGACGGCGACAAGGACTACCGCGAGCTCGTTCCCCTGGGCACGAACAACCAGTCGCGCCTCAAGAACCGCATCAACGGCCTGATTCCCAGCGGCGGCACGGGGCTCTACGACACGGCCCTCGCGTCGTACCAGCACGTGATGCGGCACCAGAGCGGCGACGCGATCAACGCGGTCGTGTTCCTGACGGACGGCAAGAACGAGGACAACAACTCCATCTCGCTCGAGAACCTGCTGCCCGAACTGCGCAAGGAGGCGGGGCAGGAGACCGTGCGGATGTTCACCATCGCGTACGGCGCCGACGCCGACCTCGGCGTCCTGCGGAAGATCTCGCAGACCACCGACGCTGCGGCCTACGATTCGCGCAAGCCGGGGAGCATCGACGAGGTGTTCACCGCCGTGATCTCCAACTTCTGACCGGGAGCCCCTGCCTGTGTCCCGCTTCACCGACGAACTGCGCGACCCCTGGGCGCTGCTCCTGGGCGCCACGGCCGCCGGCGCGGCCTGGGCCGTCGACCTCCCTCCGGCGGGCGTGGCCGTCGCCGGGGTGGGGGTGCTGCTCATCAAGGCGTTCGCCTCCGCCTGGCAGTCCGCGGGGGGCGAGAGCCGTACGGAGCCGCAGGCCCCGCCGGTCGCGCGCGGCAGCGTGGAGGAGGCGTGGCTGCGGCGGGCGGAGCAGGCCGCCGCGTCCTTCGCCGATCTGTCCGCCTCGATGCGCGGGCAGCTCCTGCTCGACCGGATCGCGGCCATGCGCCCGCAGGTGGACGACACCGTCGCGACCCTGCGCCGGCTGGCCGGGCACGCCACCGTCACCGGCTCCGCGCTGGCCCGTCTCGATCCCCGGTTCCTGGAGCAGGAGCGCGCACGGCTGACGCAGGCCCGGCGGACGGCCCGGCAGGAGGTCGCGGGCGAGCTCGACCGGTCGATCGCCGCCCTGGACGCCCAGCGCGAGGTGTACGACCGGTTGTCGGGCGCCCGGGAGCGGGTGCTGGCCCGGCTGCAGTCGGGCGCCATCAGCCTGGAGGGCCTGGTCGCCCGGGCCGTCGAGATCTCCGCCATGACCGCGACCGCCGACGGCGCGGGCGGCGGCGCCCGGGCGCTCGACGACCTGACCTCCGAGCTCGAACTCACCCGGCAGAGCCTGCACGAGGTCGAGGAGGCCACCCGCGACGACCTCGGCCCCTGATCGCCCCGCTCAGGCGGACGGTGCGGTCGCGGCGTGCCACAGGGCGGCTCTGTCCAGTTCGCCGACCTGCCAGGTGCGGGAGCGGAGCGTGCCCCGATGCCGGTACTCGCGCATGATCTCGACGTGCGCGCGCAGCCGGACGAACTCCCGCAGGTCGCTTTCGACGCGCCACACCGACAGCGAACCGACCCGGCGGCCGGGGAGGTCCGCCCACAACCACATGCCGACCGCGCCGGGCAGCGACGGCCACAGGCGGCTCAGCGACAGGCCGCGCCGCGCGATGCCGGGCAGGTCGAGCATCCGGTCCATTCGGAAGTCCGTCAGCGTGGCCACCAGTGGTCCCGGCCGCTCCGTGCCGGGCCCGGCGATCCAGCGCGACCTCAGCACGGCGCCGCCTCCGCGAGCACCGCGGGCGCCGTCCGCAGCAGAGGCGCGGCGGCGACGCGGATCTCGTCGCTGAACGGCGCCGGCCGGAAGGTGGCCGGATCCAGGTTGACGTTGACGCGGTAGCCCTCGGCGTGCACCGTGGCTTGATTCGTGGCTTGATCCGTGACGCGGTCCGCGGACAGAACACGGAAGCCGTACACCCCGCTGGTGCGTCCCATCCGCTCCAGCCAGAAGTGCACCAGCCGCTCGCCCGGCTCCGCGATGGGCGCGTGGTAGGTCACCTTGAACTCGCGTACGGCCATGAGCACGTCGGGGAACGCCGACCGGGCGGGGTCGGGCGCCCAGCCGAGCCGGTGCCAGTACGCGCCGATGGCCCGTTCGACGAGCACGGCGTAGCGCGAGTTGTGCAGCAGCCCCATCGCGTCGAGGTCGTCGAAATACACCTGGACGGGTTCGTGGACGCCATCTGCGGTCATGTCAGTCCTCCGGGAGAAGCGCGGGGTGGGAACAGAGCGCACGCAGGCGCTGCAGCACGCCACGTCGGGCGTGGACGAGGGCCTGCGCCCCGTCGTACAACCGGGAGTGGATGATCACCATCTCGCCGAGCGCGTCGATCTCGTAGGCCAGCTGGGCCGGATCGACGCCGCCGTCCATTTCACCCAGCGTCACGGCCTCCGCGACCAGCCGGCGGATCAGCCCCTGCCACTCGTGCATGGCCCGCGCGAGCCGGTCGCGGACGGCCCCGGGGCGGTCGTCGAACTCGGCCTGCACGGCGAAGAAGAAGCACCCGCCGGGCAGCACACCGGTGCCGTAGAAGGCCAGCCTCGCCTCGTGCAGCGCGAACAGGCGCCGTACGCCCGCGGGGGCGCGCAGCGCGGGCCCCACAACCTGCTCGGTCCACTGCCGGGCGGCCCACTCCACGGCGTCGAGCTGCAGTTGCTCCTTGTCCCGCCAGTGGGCGAAGAGCCCGGACTTGCTGACGCCGGTCGCCGTCGCCAGCCGTCCGAGGGAAAGCCCGTCCAGCCCTTCGACGGAGGCCAGCTCCACCGCCTGCCGGAGGATCGTCTCGCGGCTGCGCAACCCGCGCAGCCGCCGGCCGTCTTGTGTCACCCGTCCAAACTATACGACCGACCGGTCGGTCGTCTATTCGGCGAGGAGGCGGGACAGTTCGGCCGGGCCGGCGTTGCCGCCCGTGCAGACGACGGCGACCCTCCGCCCGGCGAACTCCTCGCGCCGGGCCAGCAGCCCCGCGAGGGCGGCGGCACCCGCGCCTTCGGCCAGGGTGTGGGCCTCGGTGAGCAGCAGGCGCTGGGCGCGCAGGATGTCCTCGTCGTCCACCAGGACGAAGTCGGCCAGCCCGTCCCGCATCACGGCCTGCGGGGTCGCGAACGCCGAACCGGTCGCGAGCCCCTCCACGACGGTCTTCACGGGCCGGGTCACGAGCTCCCCCAACCGCCAGGAGTCGTACGCGGCCGGGGCCTGGGCCGACTGGACGGCGATGACCCGGCAGCCCGGCGCGAGCGCGGCGGCGGCGATGCACGCGGCGGCGGCCCCGCTGCCGCTGCCCACGGGCACGAACACCGCCTCCAGATCCGGCCGGGCGGTGAACATCTCGACGTAGAGCGTGCCCACCCCCGCCAGGATGTCCGGCTCGTCGGCCGGGCTGATCAGCCTGCGTCCGGTCTCGGCGGCGAAGACCCGCGCGTGCTCCCCGGTCTCCACCATCGTCGCGCCCCGGACCTCGATCGCCGCCCCGAGCGCCTCGACCGCCGCGACCTTGGCGGAGTTCGGGTTCTCCGGCATCAGGATCGCGCAGGGCACGCCGTACAGACGGCAGGCGTAGGCGATGGATTGCGCGTGGTTGCCGGTCGAGTACGCAACGACGCCGCGGGCACGGTCGGGCATGCGGGCCAGCAGCGCGATGCCGCCGCGGACCTTGAACGCCCCCGTCGGCTGGACGTTCTCGTGCTTGACGTGGACCTCGGCGCCGACGGCCGCGTCGAGCACGGGATAGGACCACATGGGAGTCTCGGGCAGGTGAGGGGCGATGAGCCGCCGGGCGTCCAGGATGTCGCGGATGTTCGTCATGGCCCCAGCCTGGCCCGCGGCCCGACAATAGGTCCAACTGAAGTTTCCAGGCGAATCCATAGACGGGATCGATGAATGCCGCTTGACGTCGTACGACTGCGGGTTCTCGTGGCCGTGGCCCGGACCGGCACGGTGACCGCGGCGGCGCGGGAGCTGCACTACTCGCAGCCCTCGGTGAGCCACCACCTGGCCCGGCTGGAGGCGGAGACGGGCGCGAAGCTGGTGCAGCGGGTGGGCCGCGGCATCCGCCTCACCGAGGCCGGCCACCTGCTCGCCGAGCGCGGCGCGGAGATCCTCGGCCGGCTGGACGCGGCGTCCGCGGAGCTGTCCGCGCACGTCGGGCTGCGGGCCGGGCGCGTACGGCTGGCCGCGTTCCCCTCGTCCCTCGGCACGTTCGTCCCGGCCGCCGCCGCGCGGCTCGCCGACGACCACCCAGGGCTGGACCTGCGGCTGATGGAGGCCGAGCCGCCCGAGGCGCTGCGGCTGCTGCGGGCGGGCCGGGTCGACGCGGCCGTGGTCTTCCGGTACGGCGAGAGCGGCCCGGACGATGACACCGACGACGACACCGACGACGACACCGACGACGACACCGACGACGACACCGAGGACGACGGCGTGCGGCTGGTCCACCTGCTCGACGACCCGAGTCTCCTCGTCACCCCGGCCGCGCACGACGGCGCGGGTGACCTGGCGGCGTACGCGGACGGGCCGTGGATCGCGGGCTGCGAGCGGTGCCGGGCCCACCTGCTCGCGCTGTGCGCGCAGGCGGGCTTCGAGCCGCGCGTCTCGTTCACCACGGACGACTACGTGGCCGTCCAGGCCATGGTCGCGGCCGGTCTGGGCGTGACGGTCCTCCCCCGGCTGGCGCTGTCGGCCCATCGTCATCCCGGCGTACGCGTGGCCGAGGTGCCGGGCTCGACTCGCCGGGTCTACGCCGCGACGTACGGCGAGCCGCCCGACCCGCCCGCCACCGCGGCCCTGGTCGCCGCTTTGCTGGCTATCGCGTGAATTGTCTGCGCCGCGAGTCAAAGATCCACTAGAAATTGGACATGCGGAAAACGTCGCTGTACACGTCCATATCTGGCGACCAGGAAGGTCTGAGCAGGAGGGGCTTCCTCCAGATGGGCGCCCTCACGGTGCCCGCCCTCGCGTTCGGTGTCCAGGCGCGCCCTCTTCCCGTCGTGGAGACCACCGGGGTGGCGCCCACCGCGCTCGCCGGGTTCGACACGCTGATGAAGACCTACGTCAGGGATCGTGGGATCACCTGCGCGCAGCTCGCCATCTCCAAGAACGGCAAGCTGGTGCTCGCCAGGGGCTACCGCTACTCCGACGGCAGCCGCTCCATCCCCGCGGTGTCGCCGACGTCGCTGTTCCGGATCGCGAGCCTGAGCAAGCACATCACCGCCATCGCGATCATGCGGCTCGTCCAGGACGGCAAGCTCAGCCTGACCGCCTCGGCCGCGACGCTCCTCGGCCTGTCCACCACGGCCGATCCCCGGCTGGCGAAGGTGACCGTATGGCGGCTGTTGCAGCACACCGGCGGCTGGGACCGCGACGCATCGGGCGACTACCTGTACATGGACCACGCGATCGCGGCCGCGCTCGGCGTCCCGCTGCCGATCAGCCAGGACCACATCATCACCTACGCCTCCGCCCGGCCGCTCGACTTCGAACCCGGCACGCGGTACGCCTACAGCAACTACGGCTACATGCTGCTCGGCCGCATCGTCGAGAAGGTCTCGGGCATGAGCTATGAGGCCTACGTCAAGCAGAAGATCCTCGCGCCGCTGGGGATCACCCGGCTCGGCCTGGGCCGTACGCTCCGGTCGGAGGCCGCGCCCGGCGAGGTCCTCTACGAGTCGCGGTACACGAGCAAGACCGTCACCGACGCCTCGGGCACGATCGTGCCCACGCCGTACGGCGGGTTCAGCATGCCCAACCGCGCCGGCGGCGGCGGGTGGCTCGCCTCCGCCGTCGATTTGGTGCGCCTCGCGAGGGTGCTCGACGCGCCGAACACCGTGCTGAACTCGACCTCCATCAGCAGGATGCTCGCCAAGCCGGAGATCGGCGTCACCGAGAACGGCTCCTGGTACGGCGCCGGGCTGTGGGTCCGCCAGGTCACGGGGCACGTCAACACCTGGCACGACGGCTCGCTGCCCGGGACCTACACCTACACCGCCCGCCTGCAGAACGGCTTCACCTACGCGGCGCTGTTCAACCGCCGGGAGGAGACCGGCTCGCTGGACTTCGACGTGCTCAGTCCGCTCGTCAACGCGGAGATCGGGAAGGTGACGAGCTGGCCGACCACCGACCTCTTCCCGCGCTACTTCTGAGGCCGCCCGCTGACGACCCGTTCAGCTCGGGCTCGGTGCGGGCGACGGTGTGGCGACGTCGTTGTCCAGCTCCCTGGCGGTCCACAGGGCGACGCCGCTGCCCGGCAGCTGACTGATCCGGGACAGGAACGCGGCGGTGCCGTCCGCCGCGTCGTCGTCCTCCGCCGCGAAGACGGTGAGGGACTGCCAAGTGCTCCACTGGTCGGCGGGGAAGAGCAGCCGGGGGCCGATGGACAGGTCCGGATCGCCGAGCAGCCGCTCGCTGTCGACGGTCACCCAGCCGTACGACGGCTTCTGGCTGAGCCGCACGTGGATGAGCGCCGAGCCGCCTTCGGGCACGACGATTTCCGCGGGCGAGACGACGACGCTCGGCGTGGCGCTCGGGCTCGGCGACGGGACGGGGGTGGGGGCCGGGCTGGGCGACGGGCCGGCCACGCACGGCACGCCGTTGACGGCGAAGTCCGTGGGCCGCGGATTGCTCCCGCGCCAGGTGCCGGCGAATCCGACGGCGGCCGACGCGCCGGGCGAGATCGAGCCCGCGGGGACCGAGGCGGCGACCAGGTGGCCGGTCTGCGCCCACTGCGCCGACCAGCCGTAGGTGAGCCGCTGCGAGCCGGGGAAGGTGAACGTCAGCGTCCAGCCCGCGATGTGGTCACCGGTGTTGGCGACGTTCACACTGGCCGTGAAACCGCCCCCGTCCTCTCCCCACTGCGTGGTCGCGTACGTGACCTCGCAGGAGACGGCGGCGTCGGCCGTGCCCGGGACGAGCCCGGTCGTGGCGGCCGCCGCGACCATCGCGGCCGCGAGGACGGCCGCGCGACGCAACCGGCCGTGGGGGAATCGCATCCGGCACCTCCATGGTGAGCTGACCACACCGTCCGGGCCGGCTGCGACTGATCGCCGGCGACGCTCCCAGCGTCAGGTCTCCTCCGCGGCCTGTACAGGAGACGCCCCCGCGGTGGCGGCGCGACGGCCGGGCCAGGAGGCAGGCGGCCGGCGGTCTACCTGAGGTAACCCGTCACCGACCGCGATTCACCCGGCAGGCGGGCCGCTGAAAGATTCAGCCGGCTTGGCGGAGCTCGGCGGCTTGCGGGCTCTCGGCGCAGGCGGCGGCCAGCTCGTCCAGCGACAGGCCCAGCGCGTCGGCGAGCGCGGCGACGGTGAAGAAGGCCGGGGTCGGGGCCCGGCCGGTCTCGATCTTGCGCAGCGTCTCGGCCGACAGCCCGGCCGCCGCCGCGACCTCGACCATGCTGCGCTCGCCGCGCGCCTGCCGGAGCAGGGCGCCGAACCGCTCTCCCCGCAGGCGTTCCTCGGGGGTCAGGGGAACTCTCACCATGACCGTGATACTAATACCGGTATAGTTATTGGTGCCACTAGGGAAGGCAAGTGTCATGGTGGAGATCAAGACCGACGCCGCGCTGGACGCGATGCGGGAGGCGGGGCGCGTGGTGGCCCGCATCCTCGACGCCGTGCGGAAAGCCGCGGCCATCGGGGTGCGGCTCACGGAGCTGGACGAGACCGCGCGGGCGGTGCTGCGCGAGGCGGGGGCGAGCTCGCCGTTCCTCGGCTACCGGCCGCGGTTCGCGCCGACCCCGTTTCCCGCCGTGATCTGCGTGTCCGTCAACGACGCGATCGTGCACGGCATCCCGACGGACTACCGGTTGCGTGACGGCGACGTCGTCGGCGTCGACTGCGGCGCGGAACTGGACGGCTGGACGGCCGACGCCGCCGTCACGTTCATCGTGGGCACGCCGCGGCCCGGCGACCTGGAGCTCGTCGACACCACGCGGCGGGCCCTGGAGGCCGGAATCGCCGCCGCGACCGTGGGCAACCGCATCGGGGACATCTCGGCGGCGATCGGCGCGGTCGCCGAGGAGGCCGGGTACGGCATGCCCAGGGACTTCGGCGGCCACGGCATCGGCCGCCGCATGCACGAGGACCCGTCGGTGCCGAACCACGGCCGGCCCGGCCGGGGCTATCCCCTGCGGCACGGCCTCGCGCTGGCCATCGAGCCGATGTTCATCGCCGGAGGCCGGGACGGCTACCGCACGGCGGGCGACGGCTGGACACTGCACAGTGTGGACGGCAGCCGGGCCGCCCACATGGAGCACACGATCGCGGTCACGGAGGACGGCCCCCGCGTGCTGACCATGCTCTGAGCAGGAGCCGTAAATAGGAGTGCCCGCACAGGCGCGGTGTCCGTACCATCCGAGCCATGCCGACTCTACCCACGCTCGCCCTGTTCGCCGCCGCCACGCTGGCGCTGCTCGTGGTCCCGGGACCCGCCGTGCTCTACATCGTCACCCGCAGCGTGGCCCAGGGCCGTTCGGCGGGGCTGGTGTCGGTGCTCGGTGTGCACGCCGGTTCGCTGGTGCACATCGCCGCCGCGGCGTTCGGGATCACCGCGCTGCTCGCCGCCTCGGCCACGGCCTTCGCCGTCGTGAAGTACCTCGGTGCGGCCTACCTCGTCTACCTGGGAGTCCGCAAGCTCATGCGGCGGCCGGAGACGCAGGACGCGGAGGTCACGGTGGCCTCGAACACCCGGCTGTTCGGCGAGGGGTTCGTGGTCAACGTGCTGAACCCCAAGACCGCCATGTTCTTCCTGGCGTTCCTGCCGCAGTTCGTCGATCCGGCGCGCGGTCCGGTGGCGCCGCAGGTGCTCGTGCTCGGGGCCGTGTGGGTCGCGCTGGGCATGGCCAGCGACGGCACGTACGCGCTGCTGGCCTCGGTCCTCGCCGGCCGGCTGCGCTCCTCGGCCCGGGCCCGGAGGCGGCTCGACCAGGGCAGCGGCGTCGTCTACCTCGGCCTCGGCGCGGTGGCGGCTCTGGCCACCGAGGGCGCCAGGAAGCTCTGACGGCTACCGGGACATTTGTACCGCCGTAATCGGGATCGCTGAATCTGCCCGGCTCCTCCGGCTTTCGAGACGCTTGATGCGTGCGGAGAGACGACCTGGAGGAGCCGATGACGCAGACCCTGACCGCCCCGGTGAGAGCCGAGCAGCCTCGGCGGGGCAACCTCCGCACGCTGCTCATGCCGCTGGCGCTCGACGTCGCCGCGCCGATGGCGTGCTACTACCTCCTGCACGGCGCGTTCGGCGCGAGCGAGGTCGCCGCGCTGGCCGTGAGCGGCGTGATCCCGGCCGTCCGGGTGATCGCCGGGATCGTCAGGGACCGCACCCTGAACGGGCTGGCCGGGCTGACGCTTGCGGTCAACGTGGCGGGCATCGCGCTGAGCTTCGTCACCGGGGACGCCCGCATGATGATCGCCAAGGACTCCGGCCTCAGTGCCGTGCTGAGCCTGGCGATCATGCTCTCGGCGTTCACCCGGCAGCCGGTGATGTCGGCGGGCATGCGCCCGTTCGTCACCCGGGGCACGCCGGAGAGGGAGGCCGCCTGGGACCGGCTCGCGGAGCGGTCGCCCCGGTTCCGCCGGGCGGTGCGGCTGTTCAGCGGCATCTGGGGCGGCGTGCTGCTCGCCGAGTGCGTGGCCCGGCTGATCGGCGCGTTCACGCTGCCGGTGTCCACCATGGTCTGGCTGTCCAACGTGATGCTGATCGCCGCCATCGTGGTGGGGCTCCTGGTCGCGGGCGCGTTCGCCTCCGGGCCGATCATGGGGATGGTCAGGGTGGAGGCGAGGGGCGCGCGATGAGAGGCAGGGGCATCAACTACGACACCGGTTTCCTGCCCGGCGGGCGCATCAGCCGGGAGACGTTCGACTCCGAGACGGTCCGCGCGGAGATGCGCGTCATCGCCGAGGAGCTGCACTGCACGGCCGTCCGCATCACCGGCGGCCACCCGGAACGGCTCAGCGTCGCCGCGCGGCACGCCGCCGACGCCGGGCTGGAGGTGTGGTTCGCGCCCTTTCCCTGCGAGATGACCACGCGGGAGCTCGCGCCGTTCTTCGCGGACTGCGCCGAGCGGGCGTCGCGGTGGACGCCTACCGCGACGAGCGCAACGCGGCGGCCTATCGCGAGGGGCTGCGCTCCCTCTTCGGGCACGGCAAGCCGGTCGCGGTCACCGAGTTCGGCACGTGCGCCTACACAGGGGCGGGCGCACGCGGCGGCATGGCCTGGGCCATCGTGGACCGGTCGCGAAGGCGGCCCCGGCTCACCGGTGACTTCACCCGCGACGAGGGCGAGCAGGTCCGCTACCTGAGCGAACTGCTCGCCGTGTTCGAGGAGGCGGGAGTGGACAGCGCCTTCTGGTTCACCTTCGCCGGGTACGGCCTGCCGTACGACGCGCACCCGCGCAGGGACCTCGACATGGCCTCCTACGGGGTGGTCCGGCTGCTGAAGGACGGCGGGCGGGAGCCGAAGGAGGTCTTCCACGCCCTCGCGGCCGCCTACTCCGGCGGACGCGCGACCGGCCGAGACGCGGCGGCGGCCACCTGACCGGCCCACCGGTAGTCGGCCTTGCCCGCCGGGGAGCGGACGATCTCCTCCACGAACGCGTAGGCCCGCGGCACCTTGTAGCCCGACAGCCGGGTGCGACAGTGCGCGTCGAGCTGCTCCGCCGTCGGCGCGGCTCCGCCGTACGGCTGGACGACGGCCGCGACCCGCGAGCCCCAGCGTTCGTCGGGGACGCCGGTGACCACGGCGTCGAACACGGCGGGATGCCCCTTGAGCACCGCCTCGACCTCCTCGGGGAAGACCTTCTCCCCGCCGGTGTTGATGCACTGGGACCCGCGTCCGCAGAACCGGAGCGTGCCGTCCTCCTCGACCGTCGCGAGATCGCCGGTGAGCAGCCACCGCACGCCGTGGGCGTCGGTGACGAAGGTGCGGGCGGTCTTGGCCGGGTCGTTGTGGTAGCCGAAGGCGATCCGGCCGCTCCTGGCCACCGTGCCGATCCGGCCGGAGCCCGGCTCGACCGGGGTCAGCGTCTCGTCCAGCACGGCCACGGCGGCGCCCGCGTTGGGCCGGTAGCGCAGGCCCGACTCCGGCGACGACCCGTCGACGCCCGACGCCGTGTAGCCGGACTCGGTCGAGCCGAAGTTGTCGAGGATCATCCGGCCCGGCAGCAGCTCCTCCAGCCGCGCGCGCACGGCGCCGCTGAGGATCGCCCCGGTCGAGCTGAGCACGAACAGCGACGACAGGTCGTAGGACCCGGCGGCCATCTCCTCGGCGAGCGGGCGGGCCATCGCGTCGCCGGTGATGTTCAGGCTGACGACCTTCTCCCGCTCGATCGCGCTCAGCACGGCGGCCGCGTCGAACCTGCGGACGTGCACCATCGTGCCGCCCATCCACCAGGCGATGAAGGTGCCCATCTGGGCCGCGCCGTGCATCAGCGGGGCCCCGGTCATCATGACGACCGGGGACGCCGCGCCGCGCGCCTGCTCGATCACGGCCTCGGGCGTCTTGAGCGGGTCGCCGTACGGGTTTCCGCCGCCGAAGGCGAAGAACAGGTCCTCCGACCGCCACATCACGCCCTTGGGCATGCCGGTCGTGCCGCCGGTGTAGATGACGTACACGTCGTCGCCGGACCGGGACGGGAAGTCCCTGCCCTCGGACTCCCCCGCCACCGCCTCCTCGTACGGCACCGCGCCCGGCACGGCCGTGGGGCCGCCGACGGCGACGAGGTGGCGCAGCCCGGGGACCTGCGCGGCCGCGGCCGCGACCCGGTCGCCGAACTCCGCGTCGAACAGCAGGGCCGCGATGCCGGAGTCCCGGTAGAGGTAGAGCAGCTCCGACTCGACGTACCGGTAGTTGACGTTGACCGGGACGGCCCGCAGCTTCAGCGTCGCCAGCAGGGCCGCGACGTACTCCACCCCGTTGTAGAGCTGCATGCCCACGTGCGTGCCGTGGCCGACGCCGTGCGCGGCCAGGTGGTGGGCCAGCCGGTTGGCGTGGGCGTCGAGCTCGGCGTACGTCGGGCGGTCGTCGCCGCAGATCACCGCGACGCGGTCCCCGATGGCGTCGGCGAGCCCCTCGAAAAGATCGGCGTGGTTGAACTCCATCCGGCGGACCTCCCGCGCTCAGGGTTTACTGCTGCCGACGATCCACATCGCGAAGAACTGCGCGCCTCCGCCGTACGCGTGGCCGAGCGCGAGCCGCGCCCCCTCGACCTGGTGCTCCCCCGCCATGCCCCGCACCTGGAGCGCCGCCTCGGCGAACCGGATGAGGCCGGAGGCGCCGATCGGGTTGGACGACAGCACGCCGCCGGAGGCGTTCCACGGGGTGTCGCCGTCGAGCGCCGTGCATCCGGCCTCGGTGAGCTTCCAGCCCTCCCCCTCGGCGGCGAAGCCCAGGTTCTCCAGCCACATCGGCTCGTACCAGGAGAACGGCACGTACACCTCGGCGACGTCGATCTCCCGGCGCGGGTCGGTGACGCCGGCCTGGCGGTAGACGTCGGCGGCGCAGTCACGGCCGGCCCGCGGGCTGACGACGTCGCGGCCGGCCACCATGATGGGCTCGGAACGCATCGCGGTGCCGTGGATCCAGGCGGGCGTGCCGGTCACCTTGTCCTCGGCGGCGAGCACGATCGCGCAGGCGCCGTCGGACGACGGGCAGGTCTCCAGGTAGCGGATCGGCTCCCACAGCATCGGGGTCGACTCGACCATCTCCCGGCTGATGCCGGGGATGCGCAGGTGGGCGTAGGGGTTCTTCAGCGCGTTCAGCCGGTCCTTGACCGCGACCAGCGTGCCGATGTGGTCCGGCGCGCCCGACCTGCGCATGTACTCCCTGATGTGCGGCGCGAAGTAGCCGCCCGCGCCCACGACCAGGGAGGCGTTGAAGGGCAGGTGCGTGGACAGGGCCCAGGTGGCGTTCGACTCCGACTGCTTCTCGAAGGCGACGACCAGCACCCGCCCGTGCACGCCGCCCTGCACGAGCGACGCGCCGACCAGCGCGGTCGAGCCGCCGACCGAGCCCGCCGTGTGCACGCGCATCACCGGCTTGCCGGTCCCGCCGAGCGCGTCGGCGAGGTACGCCTCCGGCATCATCACGCCCTCGAACAGGTCCGGCGCCTTGCCGATGACCACCGCGTCGATGTCGGCGAACGTCAGGCCCGCGTCCTCCAGCGCCCGCAGGGCGGCCTCGCGGACCAGCCCGGCCAGCGACACGTCCCGCCGTCTGGTCTGGTAGCGGGTCTGGCCCACGCCGATGACGGCACAGCGGTTTCCCACGGCGACTCCTACAGAGACTGGTCGAGGACGGCGCCTTCGAGCACGGCGACGAGGTTCTGCTGCAGGCACGGTCCCGAGGTGGCGTGCGCCACCGCGCGGTTTGCCCCGGCTTCGAGGATCCGCCGGGCCGCCTCGCCGACGCGGATCAGGCCGGTGGCCATGACCGGGTTGGCCACGAGCGGCCCGCCCGACGGGTTGACCGTCACCTCGCCCGACAGGCCGAGCGCCGCGCGCAGGATCGGCTCCTCGTGGCTGAACTGGGTGTGCAGCTCGGCCACGTCGACCGGGCCCTTGCCCACCCCGGCCGCCCGGCCGGCCTCGGCCGTGGACACCGATCGGGACAGGTCGCGCATGCCCAGGTAGTGGGGCTCCGCGCGGTGTGCGATGCCGGTGATCCAGGCCGGCCGCCCGGCCAGCTCGCGGGCGCGGTCCCCGGCGGCCAGCACCACGGCCGCCGCCCCGTCCGTGACCGGCGCGACGTCGTACGGCCGCAACGGCTCGACCTCGAACTCCTCTCCGGAAGGGTCGGGCAGGTCGAGGGCGTAGGGGTTGGCCCGGCCGTCCGCGCGGCTGCGCCGTACGACCTCGTCCAGTGCCGCTCTGTCCGCGTTCACCGCCGCGGCCTGCAACGCGGCGTACGACACCTGGTCGAGCCCGAGTGGCGCGAGATAGTACGGATCGAGCTGGAGCGTCATGATCTCCCGGATGTCCGACATCGACGACTTGCCGAAGCCGTAGACCAGGGCGGTGTCGATGTCGCCGTGCTGGAGCCGCACCCACGCCTCGTACAGCGCGAAGGCGCCGTCCATCTCGACGTGGCTCTCGCTGATCGGCGGCCAGGCGCCGACCGCGTCGAGCGCCGAGACGAACGAGAACGGCGCCCCGGCCAGGTAGTCGCACGAGCCGGAGCAGGTGAAGCCGAACCTCTTCAGCCCGGTCGCCCGCTTGACCTCGTCGATGACCGGCAGCAGCAGCTCGGGCTCGGCCAGACCGCTGTCGTGGCCGGTGTGCACCGTCTGGGCGAAGGCGACGACCGCGACGTCCCTCATCACGCACTCCCGGTGGGGTCGTCGAGGTCGGCGTCCGGCTCGCCGGTCGGCTCGAACCACTTCACGTTGGTCATCGACAGCGTCCGCTCCTCCGGCGGCACCCACACGGCGCGCACCCGCATGCCCTGCCGCACTTCGTGCGCGGGAATGCCTCCGATCAGCGCGATCATCGGCGTGTCCGCGCCGTCCAGCAGCACGTACGCCGAGACGAACGGCACCTCGGGGGCCCGGGGGTCGGGCAGGTTGTTGATCGCGTACGTGGTGACGGTGCCGGTGTCGGCGACCTCCACCTCCTCCTCCACCACGGAGCCGCACGCGGGGCAGGACACGCGGTAGGGCACGTAGACGGCGTCGCATTCGGCGCACCGGCCGCCGACGAACCTGCCGTCGCGCACGCCTTCGAGGAAGCGGGTGAGCGCCCGGCCCGGCGTGACGCGATACTCGGCCCGCACCGGCGCGACGAGCGAGGTGACCTCGGGCAGGAAGCACTCGATGTCCGTGATGTGGCCCGTCGTGGCGGCCCGCCAGCGCGGGCGGACCCGAAGCCCCGGCCGCAGCGCCTTCGGGCTCCCGGCGTCCACCGCGTGGACCAGGGCGGTGTCCGCGCCGTCGAGTTCGATCAGCGCCCAGGCGAACGGCCGGTCGAGCGGGTGGCCGGGGCGCGGGGAGCCGACCCAGGCCCACGCCTGGACGGTCCCGGCCGGTCCGACCTCCACGTACTCCTCGGTGACTGGCTCGCCCGTGTCCGGGTCGTACTCCAGCGGCGGGACCAGCACCCGCCCGCCGGCCGTACGGACCCCGACCAGCCGCCGGTCGCGCAGCTTGGTGAGGAACCGCCCGATGACCGGACCGGTCGTCCGCGTGTAGCCGCCGGGGAACTCCAGGACGTGGGTGGCGACCGGTGATTCCTCAGATGGCACGGTCCCTGCCTTCCCAGTAGGGGGCGCGGAGCTTGCGTTTGAGCAGCTTGCCGTTCGGCTCGCGGGGCATCTCGTCGATGAAGTCGATGACGCTAGGCCACTTCATGCGGGCCAGGCGGCCCTCCAGTGAACCGGCGATCTCCGCGGCCAGTTCCTGCCCGGGAACGGCGCCCGGCGCGGGCTCGACGACGGCCATGATGCGCTCGCCCCACTCGTCGTCGGGGATGCCGAAGACGGCCACGTCGGCCACCTTCGGGTGGACCATGATCTCCTTTTCGATCTCGGCCGGATAGATGTTGGTCCCGCCCGAGATGATCATGTCGGCCTTGCGGTCACAGAGGAACAGGAAGCCGTCCTCGTCCAGGTAGCCGATGTCCCCGACGGTGAAGTAAGCAGTGTCTCCACCGACCCCCCTTCGGGCACCCACCCCCACCTCCAACCGGTTGGCCGCGGTCTTCTCCGGGTCGCCCTTGTACTCGAAGGAGATGCCCATCTTCATGTAGACGGTGCCGGGCGTGCCCGCGGGCACCGGGGCGAGCTCGTCGTCGACGATCAGCAGCTCGCTGCCCGGCCAGGCCTTCCCGACCGTGCCCGGGCGTTTCTTCCAGTCCTCGGGGGTCGCGATCGTGCCGCCGCCCTCGGTGGCGGCGTAGTACTCGTAGATCACGTCGCCCCACCACTCCAGCATCTGCCACTTGACCGGCACGGGGCACGGCGCGGCGGCGTGGATCATCCACCGCAGCGACGACAGGTCGTAGGACCGCCGCGTCTCCTCCGGCAGCGACAGCAGCCGCTTGAAGTGCGTGGGGACCATGTGGGAGTTCGTCACCCGGTGCCGCTCGCACAGGCGCAGCGTCTCCTCGGCGTCCCACTTGTCCATGAAGACCAGCGTGTGACCCATGTGCAGTGCCGTACCGGCGAACTGGGTGACCGCCGTGTGATAGCCGGGCGAGGTGACGAGGTGGGCGTTCGGCCGCCCCGGCGTCACGCCGAACAGCCGCAGCAGCCCTGTCATCAGCTCGGCGGAGTCGTCGGGGTCGAGACCGGTGAGCGCGCGCCGCACGCCCTTCGGCCGTCCGGTCGTGCCGGAGGTGTAGTGCATGGTCGCCCCGGCCGTACGGTCGCCGGGCAGGGTCTCGGGCATGCCGCCGGTCAGCTCGGCCACCGGACGGAAACCCTCGATCTCGCCGTAGGAGAAGCACCGCTCGGCCGCGATGCCGGCCTCCCGGGCGCCCCTGGCCGCCTCGGCGGCGTACCGCTCGTGGGCGAGGAACGCGGCGGCGTCGCTGTCGGCGACGATGTAGCCGATCTCCGGCCCGGTGAGGTGCCAGTTGACCGGCGTGTAGTACCACCCCGCCTGCAGGGCGGCGAGGTAGAGCACGAGGCCGTCCGCGCCGTTGGGCAGCAGGCCGCAGATGCCGTCCCCGGGTCCCAGGCCCAGCGCACGCAGGCCGTGGACCAGGCGGTTGGCCCGGGCGAGCAGTTCGCCGGCGGAGTGTTCCGTGCCGTCGGGATCGACCGCGCCGATCCACGCCGGGTCGGCCTGCGCGAGCCTCCAGAAACCGAGTGAGCCCATGTGCCAGCTCCCTATGGGGGGTGCGCCGCGAAGCCGGTGCGTCAGCGGCCGCGAAGTGAAGCACGCCGGCACGACGCTGACAAGATCTGGCAATGCGGAGCGACTCAGATGAGAATCGGTTCTAGTTCTTGCGGGCAGACTAACCCCGCGCGCGATGTCTAACAAGCGCTTGATCGAACCGGTGACGCCGTCCCGCTGGAGGACACCTGTGGAGCTCCTGCCCGTCAGCACCCCGCACTGCCGGATCGAGCGCGACGGTCACGTGGTGATCGTCACGATGGACCGCCCCGAGGCCAGGAACGCGCTCTCGCAGGACATGCTGGTGGGGCTGGCCGAGGCGTGGCAGTACATCTCGGACGAACCCGAGGTGCGGGTCGGCATCCTGACCGGGGCGAACGGCACGTTCTGCGCCGGGGCCGACCTCAAGGCGATGGGCACGCCGTCACAGGACGAGCGGGTGCGCCGCCGGGCCGCCGAGATC
The DNA here is from genome assembly GCF_040675265.1 of Microbispora sp. NPDC049633. NCBI lineage: Bacteria > Bacillati > Actinomycetota > Actinomycetes > Streptosporangiales > Streptosporangiaceae > Microbispora > Microbispora sp. NPDC049633. The sequence continues at coordinate 9,528 of NZ_JBFAOO010000079.1, read as the reverse complement.
CCCGATTACCACTGGAAGGGCCTGCTGCGCGATCCCGGTGCGCTGCCGTCCAAGCCGATCGTGTGCGCGGTCGAGGGGTACGCCGTGGCGGGCGGCACCGAACTGCTCGTCGGCACCGACCTGCGCGTCGCCGCCGAGAGCGCCACGCTCGGGCTGTTCGAGGCCAGGCGGGCGCTGTTCCCGATGGGCGGCAGCGCCGTCCGGCTGCCCCGCCAGATCCCGTACGCGTTCGCCATGGACGTGCTGCTCACCGGCCGGGCGGTCACGGCCGCCGAGGCGCTGGCGATGGGCATGGTCAACCGGGTCGTGCCGGACGGCCGGGCGCTGGAGGCGGCCCGCGAGATCGCCGATCAGGTGGCCGCCTGCGGGCCGCTGGCCACGCAGGCGATCCTGCGCGCCTACCGCGAGACGCTGGGCATGCCGGAGGCCGAGGCGTTGAAGGTCTCCGACGCGATCGGCTGGCCGGTCATCGGCTCCGAGGACGCCAAGGAGGGCGCGCGCGCCTTCCGCGACAAGCGCCCGCCGGTGTACCAGGGGCGGTGACGCGCTCCCTCCACGCCGTCTCTTGCCCTTGCCTCAGGGTCAGATCCGACGATGACAACGATGCCCCAGCCCGCAGCCTCGTCCCCCGCGTAGGCCCGCCTGGCCCGTGTCGCTGAACACACCGGCGCGCCGTCCGGCTGACGACGACCTGACGGCCGGGGCCGGCCGCGAACCGGCGGCGGGGCTCAGGCACCGCCCGCAGGCCCGACGTTCCGGCCTGTGACATGGGCGTCCACTGTCGCACGCCCATGCTTCGATCCGCGTCCAAGCGTCACCGCCCTAGCCTCGTTCGTGTCCGGGAAACAGCGAGGAGGACCGACATGACGTCGCAGAACACCGAGGTGCGGCATGACGTCGAGCACGTCTACCAGGCCTGGGACGCCGCTCTTGGCGCCAAGGACCTCGACGCCGCCATGGCGCTCTACCACTCCGACGCGACGCTGGAGAGCCCGCTTGTCCGCCACCTGCTCGGCACCGACGAAGGGGTGGTTCGCGGCCGGGAGGACCTGCGCCGGTTCGTCGCGGAGGTCTTCGCTCATCAGCCCGCCAAGCGCCGCCGCTTCCGCACCGCGTTCCTGACCGACGGGTCGCGGCTCGTGTGGGAGTACCCGCGCGTGGCGCCCGACGGCGAGCAGATGGACATCGTCGAGGTGATGGAGATCCAGGACGGGCTCATCAAGCACCACCGGGTCTACTGGGGCTGGACGAGCGTGGGAATGCTGCTCAGCGGCGAGCACTCGAAGTAGCGACCCCAAGCGGCCGGGCGGACGCGGGCGATCCGCCGGGCCGGGTCAGGGACGGGCCTGGACCATGGCGTGGGTGCCCGTGGTGCGCCACGGGCGGCCGGTCGCGTCCAGCTCCGCCAGCGTCCGCTCCGGCACGCCGACGAGCGCGTCCGACTTCAGCGTACGCAGCGCGACGACGGGCCCGGGGAAGTAGCCGGTGACCGCCGCGAACGGCGTGGTCGCCGGCCACGTCCGGTCGCCGACGAGCCGCCGGTAGTTCAGGTCGCCCTTCAGGATGGTCAGCGAGGCCGACGCGAACTCCTCGCGCAGGTCGTCCGGCATGTCGGAGTAGGGCAGCGGAGCGCAGGCGAAGGGGTGCGTACGCAGGCTGAGACGCCCCTCCTCCATCGCGGCCCACAGCCGGGCGCCGGCCTCCCCGGCCCGGCCGGGGGCCGCGGCGAGCCGCCGCAGGCACGCGAGCACGTCGGACGGAGTGGCGTCGGACACGAAGTACGGAACGGGCTTCACGTGCAGGACGACCTCGCCCGCGAGCCCGCGGGCGAGGAGGTGGTCGACGAGCACGAGGTCGGGCAGCAGTTCGCGCCCCGCGTTGTCGGCGACCAGGCAGATCCGGCCCGGCGCGGCGGCGTCGAGGAGCGACCACAGCAGCGGGCCGTCGTCCACGACCAGACCGGCCGCCCTCTCGTGGTCTCCGTCGAGCGTGACGCCGAAGGACAGGTCGGCGCGGTTTCCCCAGAGCGAGCCCAGCAGGAGCGCCCGGGCCTGCTCGTCCGGGGGCAGCGTCGCCGTCTCGTCGAGCGCCGCCAGTTCCCCGTCCACGACCGGGCCCTCGAGTTCGGCCTGCTTCATCGGGCCGAACGGGTCGACCCCGTGCCACGGGCCGTCGCCGAAGTATCCGGTGGCCTCCAGCAGCTTGCGGTAGAAGTAGCTCTCGCCCCACAGGAACGGCACGTCGACGTAGCGGCGGCCGATCTTCCCCCGTCCCCACTCGGCCCAGGCGGCGCCGTCGTGCGCCGACGGCTCCAGCGGCGCCATGACGTCGCGCACGACCTCGTCGAGCAGCCGGTCGAGCGCGCGCCGCCGGTCCGGGTCGTACGGCAGCGCCCGCGCGACCTGGCGGACGAGCACGGGATGCCGCTCCCTGAAGACGCTCAGGGCGTAGGAACCGGGGACGTTCCCCATGATCGGCGGCGGGATCGGCGGGGCCTCGGCCACGGTCTCGTCGCGGGCACCACTCATCCCCGGCATCCTCCCTCGGCTCGCGGAACTGCACCGCCAGTAAATCGCAGCGGCCGAACGATCGAGGGAGGCGGGGCAGGAGTGTGGGGCAGGGGGTTTGGGGGCAGGGCGCGGCAGGGGTGAGGGACCGGGCGCACGAGAGACCGGCCGCACGAGAGACCGGCCGCACGAGAGACAGGCCGCACGAGAGACCGGCCGCACGAGAGACAGGCCGCTCGCGGCGTCAGCCGTCGCCGGTCATGCGACCGAGGCGTTCCATGGCCTCGACGTACTCCTCCACCATCTCGAAGACGACCTGTTTGGCCGGCTTGACCTGGTTCATCGCGCCGATGATCTGGCCGGCGGGGAACGTGGCCAGCTCGGTCGCGTCCGACCTGCCGATCCGCCGCAGCGCGTCGGAGATCAGCATGAACTGCAGCGGCATCGGCAGCGTGCCGGGCGACTCCGCCGACTCCCAGGCGTCGGTCCACTCGTTCTTCAGCAGGCGGGCGGGCTTGCCGGTCCAGCTCCGCGACCTGACGGTGTCGCGGGAGGTGGCCGCGATGATGCGCCGCCGTACGGTCTCGGAGGTGTCGGCCTCCTCCACCGCCAGCCAGATCGAGCCGGTCCACACGCCCTCGGCGCCGAGCGCCATGCCCGCGGCCATCTGGCGGCCGGAGCCGATGCCGCCCGCGGCCAGGACCGGCACGTCCACCGCGTCCACGACCTGCGGGATGAGCACCATCGTGGAGATCTCACCGGTGTGGCCGCCCGCCTCGGTGCCCTGCGCCACGACGACGTCCACGCCGACCTCGACCTGCTTGACGGCGTGACGCGGCGTGGAGGCGAGCGCCGCCACCTTCACCCCCTTGGCGTGCGCCTGCTCCACGACGTCGGCGGGCGGCGGGCCGAGGGCGTTGGCGAGCAGCGCGATGGGATGCCGGAGCGCGACCTCGACCTGCGGCCGGGCCGTCGCGTCGGTCCAGCCGAGCAGCACCTTGCCCGAGTCGGATCCGTCCAGCGGCGGCACGCCGTGCCGGGCCAGCAGGTCCTCCACGAAGGCCCGATGCCCCTGCGGGATCATCCCCTGCAGCCGCGCCACCAGGTCGGCCGGGGAGTCCACGTCGAGGTCCGACCCCGCGTAGGAGGCGGGCATCACCACGTCCACGCCGTACGGACGGCCGTCCACGTGGTCGTCGATCCACTTGAGCTCGATTTCGAGCTCCTCGGGGGTGAAATACAGGGCGCCGAGCACTCCCATGCCACCGGCGCGGCTCACCGCGGCGACGACGTCCCGGCAGTGGCTGAAGGCGAAGATCGGGAACTCGATACCGAACATGTCGGTGACACGTGTTCGCATGCCTTCGAACGTACGACGGCCTCCGGCGAACTGCAACGCGTTCTAGTGAACCGCATCCGATGCGTTCCTACCAGCCGGTAACTCGACGCCCGGGGGCGCGGCGGGAAGCCTCACGAGAACACGTTCCAGCGCGCCGGGATGGCGATCACCCGGCGATGACCACCGTTAAAGTCAGATTTCATGACAATGCGGGATTGCGGCCATACCACGGGGGTCGTACCTTCCCCCTATGGATCTGGAGATCCGCCACCTGAGAATCGTGCACGCGGTCGCCGAAGCCGGGAGCGTCACGAAAGCGGCCACCCGGCTCGGCCTCGCCCAACCGTCGCTCACCGCTCAGCTCAAGCGCATCGAGCGCTCACTTGGGGGTCCGCTGTTCGAACGCGACCGCAACGGCGCACGTCCCACTCCTCTCGGCGAGATGGTGCTGTCCCGCGCCCGGGTGCTGCTGCCCGCCGTACGGGACCTCCAGGAGGACGCGGTACGGTTCGCCAACACCTCGGTAAAACTGCCCGGCTATCGCATCGGCGCGACGAACGGGCCCATACTCGGCGGGCTGGTCGAGCGCCTGACCGCCGACCAGCCCGGCATCCCGGTCACCACCCGCACGTCCTGGTCGGCCGGTGAGCTGACCTCGCTCGCGGTGGCCGGCCGGCTCGACTTCGTGCTGCTCGGGACGTGCGGCGACAGCCCGCCTCCCCCGGCCGAGGCGATGAACTGGACCACGGTCGGCACCGACCCGGTCTTCGTGCTGCTGTCGGCGGACCACCCGCTCGCCGGGGAGAGGGAACTGGAGTTGTCCAGGCTCGCCGACGAACACTGGACGGTCGCCCCCGGCGACGGCTGTTTCGCCGACTGCTTCGCCGCCGCCTGCGCCCGGGCCGGGTTCGTCCCCGAGTCCATCTACGAGACGGACGTGGCGACCTGCCTGCACCTCGTCGGGGTGGGTAAGGCGGTCGCCCTGTGCCAGGCCACCTTCCGGCTCACCGCCGGGCTGGTCATGATGCCGCTGGCCGGCGCGCCGCTGCGCTGGCGGCACCTGCTCGGCTGGCACGCCGACTCGATGGGCGCGCGGGCAGCCGCCCCCGTGGTCGCCGCCCACGCCCGGGCCGCGTACGCCGACGCGGTCCGCCTCAGCGCCCGCTACGCGGACTGGCTCGTCACCAACCCCGAATACGGCACCAACCCCGAATACGGCACCGTCCCCTGACGCGGCGGCGGGCGCGCCCCTGCGCCCCCGCACGTCCGTCCACGCGGTCCGGCCCCGCCCGATCGCCCGCCCGATCGCCCGCCCGATCGCCCGCCTGCGTACGCCGCGGCGCCTGCCTCGTCTCGCGCTCACGCACGCCCGGAGGTTCGAGGGCGGTTATTTCCGGGCCAGCGAATCCCCCAGCGAGGGCGGTTCCATAACTCGGTGATAGGGGCGAATTGATAGATCCACCTGACAGCGGAGGTCGGTTACGTTGACGGCACCCCCCAAAGACAAGGAGAGCCCCACATGCTCCACAGACGCACCGTACTCGCCGGATGCGCTCTGGCCGTCACGGCCCTCGCCACGGTCGCCACCCCCGCCATGGCCGAGCCGAACAACTCTCCCGCCTCCTCCGCCGTCAAGCCCCCGCCCGCGATGGTGGACGCCATGCAGCGCGACCTCGGGCTCACCCCCGCCCAGATCGACGCCCGTCTCGCGAACGAGGCGAAGGCCATGGCCACCGACACCAAGGTGCGCGCCACCATCGGTGACGCCTACGCCGGATCCTGGGTCTCCGGCACCACCTCCGAGAGCTTCATCGTCGCCACCGCCGACGCGTCCAAGGCCGCCGCGATCCTGGCCGCGGGCGCGCAGCCGAAGATCGTCGGCCGCAGCCTCGCCACGCTCGAGTCCGCCGAGGCCGCCCTGGACCGGGCCGCCGCCGGAGCGCCCGCCTCCACGTCCGTCTGGTACGTCGACGTGCTCAGCAACAGCGTGGTCGTGCTGTCCTCCGACGCCGCCGAGGCCGAGGCGTTCGTGGCCGCGAGCGGCGCCGACAGGTCGGCCGTACGCGTCGAGCAGTCCACCGAGCAGCCGCAGACCTACTACGACGTGCGCGGCGGCGACGCCTACTACATCAACAGCTCGGCCCGGTGCTCGATCGGCTTCTCCGTACGCAGGGGAACCACGAACGGCTTCGTCAGCGCCGGCCACTGCGGCCGTGCCGGCAACAGCACGACCGGCTACAACCGGGTCGCCCAGGGCACCTTCCAGGGCTCCTCGTTCCCCGGCAACGACTACTCCTGGGTCGCGGTCAACAGCAACTGGACGCCCAGGGGCTGGGTCAACAACTACAGCGGCGGCAACGTCGCGGTGCGGGGCTCGTCCGCCGCGCCCGTGGGTTCGTCGATCTGCCGGTCCGGCTCCACCACCGGCTGGCGCTGCGGCACCGTCCAGCAGCTCAACGCCAGCGTCCGCTACTCCCAGGGCACGGTGAGCGGCCTGACCCGGACCAACGTCTGCGCCGAGCCCGGTGACTCCGGCGGCTCGTTCATCTCGGGCAACCAGGCTCAGGGCATGACCTCCGGCGGCTCCGGCAACTGCTCCTCCGGCGGCACCACCTACTTCCAGCCCGTCAACGAGGCCCTCTCGGCGTACGGCCTCACCCTCGTCACCAGCTGATCCGGCCGATCGAAAGAGGCTCCCCCGCCGGCCCGGCACAGGGTCAGCGGGGGAGCCTGCGCCATATGGGACGGGGAAGCAGCCGCATCACGGCGAACGCGAGCCGCAGCCGCGCGGGGACCCACACGGTCCCCTTCCGCGTGTCCAGCGCCTCCACTACCGCGTCCGCGACCTCGGCCGCCGTCACCGACATCGGAGCGGGGGTCATCCCCCGCGTCATCCGCCCGATCACGAAACCCGGCCGGACGACCACGACCCGGGCCCCGGAGCCGTGCAGCGCGTCGGCCAGCCCCTGGGCGAAGCCGTCCAGCCCGGCCTTGGCCGAGCCGTACACGAAGTTGGCCCTGCGCACGCGCACCCCGGCCACCGACGACAGCACGACGAGCGTGCCGTGTCCCTGCTCGCGCAGCCGCCCGGCGGCGGCCAGCCCGATCGAGACGTGGCCGCCGAAGTTGACCGCGACGTCGCGGGCGGCGGCGACCGGGTCGGCGTCGTAGACCGCCTGGCTGCCGAGCACGCCGAACGCCGGGATCACCACGTCGAGGTCGCCCACCTTGGCGGCGGCCTCCTCGATCAGGGCGGCGTGCGTCTCCGGGCGGGCGGCGTCGAAGTCCAGCACGTGGACCTCGGCCCCGAGCCGTTCGAGGTCCTCCACCGGCGCGGTCCCACGGCCGTCCTTCATGGACGCAGAGGCGTCACGTGCGGCGAGCACGACCCGGCGGGCGCCCCGCCGAACCAGCCGCTCCACGATCGCGAGGCCGATCTCGCTGCGTCCGCCGAGCAGCAGGACCGTGTCGACCGAACCCAGTGCGTTCCTCACAACCACTCCCTCGACGGCGGAATCAGCACAGGCGCAGCCTACGGGCGAGGTCGGAGACGAAGACGCCGTCCGGGTCGGCCCGGCGCCGGATCTCCCGCCACTGCGGCAGCCGGGGGTATGTCGCGGCCAGGGTGGCGGCGGACATGCGGGAGTCCTTGGCCAGGTAGAGGCGGCCCCCCGCCGCGGCGACCCACTCGTCGAACTCGGTCAGCATCGCGGCCAGCCCGCTCTGCCCGGCCGGGATGTCCAGGGCCAGCGTCCACCCCGGCATGGGGAACGACAGCATGCCGGGGGTCCCCGCCCCGAACCTCTTCAGCACGGTCAGGAACGACACGACCCCCGCGCCCGACAGCCGCTCGACCACCCGGCGCAGCGTGTCCTCCGCTCCGAGCGGCACCACGAACTGGTACTGCACGAAGCCGCGCGGGCCGTACATCCGGTTCCAGCCGTCCACGCCGTCGAGCGGGTGGAAGAACGGCGCGATGCCCTGGACGATCCGGCGCGGGGCGGCGGGGGCCTTGCCGTACCAGGCGGCGTTGAAGGCCCGCACGGTGGCCCGGTTGAGCAGGCCGCCGGGCACCCGGGGCGGGGCCGACAGCAGGGGCCGCGGCGCGAAGGCGAGCGGGTTCCCGCGCGCGCGGGCGGGCAGGTCGCCGGGCACGGCGTGGTCGCCCCGGGTGAGCACGCCCCGGCCCATCCGGCCGCCCCGCGCCAGCAGGTCGATCCACGCGACCGTGTAGCGGTGACCGTCGTCGGCCGCGGTCATCGTCGCCAGGGTCTCGTCGAGGTCGCGGGTGCGCTCGACGTCCACCCGCACCCACGCGGTCTCGACCGGCACGCACCGGAACGTCGCCTCGGTGATCACCCCGGTCAGCCCCATGCCGCCCACCGTGGCCCAGAACAGGTCGTCGCCGGGGGTGAGCGTACGCAGGCTCCCGTCGGCGGTGAGCAGGCGCAGCGAGAGCAGGTGGGCGCCGAAGGAGGAGTCGACGTGGTGGTTCTTGCCGTGCACGTCGGCCGCGACGGCCCCGCCGACCGTGACATACCGGGTGCCGGGGGTCACCGGGACGAACCAGCCGCGCGGGACGAGCGCGGTCATGAGGTCGTGGAGGCTGATCCCCGCCGACGCGGTGACGATCCCCGCGGAGTCGACGTGCCACGACCGCTCCAGCGCGGTGCAGTCGAGCACGAGCCCGCCCGCGTTCTGCGCGGCGTCGCCGTACGCGCGGCCGAGGCCGCGGGCGACGACGCCGCGGCCCCCCGCCTTCGCCAGCAGCGCGGCCGCCTCCTCGGCGGTGCGCGGGCGGGCCACGGTGGCGCGCGTGGGCGCCGTGCGCCCCCATCCCGTCAGCAGCGTCATGCCAGGAGTCATGCCAGTTGGATACCGCACGCCAGCAGGACCAGCATCAGCGCGAGGAAGATCTGGAGCGGGCGGTCGCGCAGCACCAGTTCCTCGGGTTCCTCCCCCACCCCGCGGTCGACCAGCAGCGCGTGCCGCAGCACGACCAGCACGAACGGCACGATGCTGAGCGCGCAGAACGCCCTGGCCGGCCCGGTGTGCTCCTGGAGGGCCCACAGGCAGTAGGTGACGATCATCGCCCCCGAGGCCATGACGCGCACGTGGCCGAGGTAGCTCGCGGTGTAGGTCTCCAGCGTGGCCCGGGCGGCCGGACCGTCCCCGGGCCGGGCGCGCAGCTCGGCCTCCCGCTTGCCGGTCACCAGCAACAGCGAGCCGAGCGAGACGACCACCAGGAACCAGCTCGTCACCGGCACGGCCACGGCGACCGCCCCCGCGTACGCGCGCACCACGTGGCAGCCGGCCACCGCGACCAGGTCCACCACGGGTTGGTGCTTGAGCCAGAGGGTGTAGGCGAAGGTGAGCGCGAGATAGCCGGCGACGACGGCGGCGAGCGGCCACCCGCCCGCGAGCCCGGCGAGCAGGCCGGCCGCCAGCAGCACCGCGCCCGCGGTCCGCGCGAGCCGTACGGACACGATCCCGGCCGCGACCGGGCGCAGCCGCTTGCGCGGGTGGCGCCGGTCGGCCGCCACGTCGGCCGCGTCGTTGAAGAGATAGGAGCCGCCGGCGGCCAGGCAGAAGGCGGCGAACGCGACGAGCGAGCCGCGCAGGCCCGCCCCGGTGGTCAGCACCCCGGCGGCGGCCGGCGCCGCGAAGACGAGCGCGTTCTTG
>NZ_JBFAOO010000078.1:0-33120 GCF_040675265.1 Microbispora sp. NPDC049633 | reverse complement strand
GCCCGGCAGCGCGGGCTACTGGCACTACCACGACCACGTCGTGGGCACCGACCACGGCACCGGCGGCATCCTGCGCGGACTCTACGGGCCGCTGGTGGTGCGCCGGACGGGCGACGTGCTGCCCGACAAGACCTTCACCGTCGTCTTCAACGACGTGAAGACCAACAACCTCACGCAGGCGCCCGACTTCACCGCCAAGCTCGGCGAGCGCGTGGAGTTCGTCGTGATCACCCACGGGAACTTCTTCCACACGTTCCACATCCACGGACACCGCTGGGCCGACAACCGCACCGGCCTGCTGCAGGGCCCGAAGGACCACAGCCGGATCATCGACACCAAGACCACCGGACCCGCCGAGTCGTTCGGCTTCCAGGTGATCGCCGGCGAACGCGTCGGCCCCGGCATGTGGATGTACCACTGCCACGTGCAGAGCCACTCCGACATGGGGATGGCCGGGATGTTCTACGTGACCGACGCGGACGGGAACGTGCCCGGCCACCACATGGACGACATGCCGGGCCACTCGACGAGCGGCACCTCGGGCGACTCCATGGGCGACATGCCGGGCCACTCCACGCACGGCATGTGACGGCGACGCCGTCGTACGTCCGTAGCGCCGCGCTGCGCGCCGGTCCTGGGCCGGTCGATGCCCGAGGCTGCCTTGGTCACCGCGCTCCTCTCGCCCGTGAGCCGGGCGGCGGAGGCGACCGGGGAGCCCTCGGGCACCAGGTCGCCTCCACGGAGGGACTCCGCCGGTAGGCGGAGTCATCGACATCGCCTTCGCGGGCGACGGGACACGCGGGTCACGAGCCCTGCGATCGCAAGGCTCCGACGGGAGGACACTCCCTATGCCGTGAAGATCTCCTCGCGGGCCTGGTCGAGCGCGGCGAGCACGGCGCCGCGCAGCACCGGATTGCCCTCCACCCCGCGCGTGACGACCTGCGGCGGGACGGGGCAGATGCGCGCGACCGCGTCTTCCACCCGGGCGGTCAGCGCCACCCCGCCGGCCCGGCAGACCTCCCCGGCGAGCACCACGAGGCCGGGGTCGAGCACCACGCACACCGACGCCACGCCGAGGGCGAGCCTGGAGGCGACCTCGTCGAGCAGCGCCTCGCCCGCGGCCCCGGCCGCGACGGCCGCGGTCACGCAGTCGGCGGCGGTGTCCCCGGCGAAGCCGTGCTGACGGGCCAGCTCGGTGACGGCCTCGGAGCTGACCAGCGACTGCAGGCCGCCCCCGAGCGACGGCAGGCGCCCGGGAACCGCCCTGACGTCGTCGGCGAGCGGCACCCCGGGCACCGGGAGGTAGCCGATCTCCCCGGCGCTGCCCGAGCGGCCGCGGTGCAGCCGCCCGCCCAGCACGACGGCGAGGCCGATGCCCCGGCCCACCCACACGAGCACGAAGTCGTCCGCCTCCCGGGCGGCGCCCTTCGCGCGTTCGGCGATCGCGGCGAGGTTGACGTCGTTCTCGATCGTGACGTCCCGGCGCAGGTCGCGGGCGAGCGCCTCGTGGATGCCCTCGTGCCACTGCGGCAGGTCGAAGGAGAACCGCACGTCCCCGGTGCGGGGGTCCACGACGCCGGGCGTGCCGATCACGACGCCGCGCAGCCGCGACAGCGCCACCTTCGCGCTCCTGCAGGCCTTCACCACAGCCGTGTGCACGAGTGACACCGGGTCGTCCTGCCCCTCGGGGGAGGCCGTCACCTCGGCCACCACGTCGCCGTGGATGTCGGCGATCGCCGCCGACACCCGGTCGGGGCCCACGTCGAGCCCGGCGACGTACGCGCAGGAGGCGATCACGCCGTACAACGCGGCGTTGGGACCCCGGTTGCCCGCCTGCTCCCCCACGACCTCCACCAGGCCGCGCTCCTCCAGACGCGCCAGCGTCTGGGACGCGGTGACCTTGGACAGGCCGGTGAGCTCGCCGATCTGGCCGCGCGTCAGGGGACCCGAGGCGAGCAGCAGTTCGAGGGCGGCCCGGTCGTTGATCTCCCGGAGCAGCCGGGGCACGCCAGGACGTCGCTCCATGCTCCTGCTTCCCATCGTCTGAGTCTCCGGCTCGCCGTCGTGCGCCTGCCCACGCCCCGCCGGTCCGCTCGGCCCCCGGTGGCGCTTCGACCATGTGCGCCCGTGAATGAACAACAAGGTTTCCAGCAAGCTTAGCGAGCCGAAGAGCGCGGGGAACGCCCCAGGTCGAACGTATTGGTAACGCTCCCATCGTTCATGAGGATGCCTCATATGAGGCTCGGAGGGAGCGCCATGACCGAGACGGCCCCGCAGACGCACGCCGCACCGCACCGCGGACTGCCCGATCCCCGGTGGGCGCCGGTCATGCTCGTGGCCGGCGTCGTGCTGCTGTTCGACGTGGTGCGGGTGTTCCTGCCGTCCCTCATCACCCTGTACGGCAGGGCGGGCGAGACCGCCCCCGCGAGCATGGGGGCGTACGCCGCGCTGTGGTTCGTCCTGCCGTTCGCCGCCGTCCCCGCGGCGCGGCTCGCCTCGCCCCGGCTGGCCAGGACGGCGGGCGCGGTGGCGCTCGCCGCGGCCCGGCTCGGCCTGCAGGCCGCCGACGGGGGGACGCCCCAGCTGCTGCTCGCCTCCGCCGGGGTCACGGCGGGCCTGATCTTCCTCTACGGCTGCGCGCGGACGACGGCGGGCACGTGGGTGCCTGCGGGCCTGACCGGCGGCCTGGCCGGCGCCTCGATCGTCCATCTGGCCCTCGACCGGATGGACCTCGTCTGGCGGGACGGGCCGCTGCCCTGGCTCGCCGTCGCCGCGCTCTGCGTCGCCTTCCTGTGGTCCGTACGGCTCTCGCCCACATCGCCCGCCCCCGCACCGGCGGCCGTGTGGTTCGCCTTCGGCCCGATGCTCCTGCTCGCGGGCATGTACTGCGGCGGCCCGGCCATGCTGGCGCAGGACACCGGGCAGCACACCGCCCCCTTCACGGCCCTGACGGTCGCACTCCAGGTCGCGGCACTGTGCGCGGCCGTCATGTACGCCTGGACGACCTCGTGGGGCTGGACGGCGGGGCTCTTCCTGGTCGCCGGAGTGGCGGCCGCGGAGGCCGGCGTGCAGGGCCTTCCGGCCCTCGTGGCGACGGTCGCCCTCGGCGCCTGCGCCGGCGCCGCCGGGCGGCACGCGGCCGCCGGCGCGGAGAGCGGGGGCGGCCGCGAGGGTGTCGCGGTGCTGGGCGGGATGCTCGTGTTCCTGGTCGCGGCGTTCCTCTACTACGCGGCCTTCGACACCGACCTCGGGTTTCCCAACGCGCTGGTCCCGGTGGCGGTGGCCGTCCTCATCGCCGCCGTCGCCACGCGGCGGGGGCGGCGGCACCGGTCCTCCCCCCTACGGCGGGCGCCGCGCCGCTGGGGCTCGGTCGCCGTGTCACTGGCCCTGCTGACCGGCCTGCTCACCTGGCGGCCGCTCCCCGCCGAGCGGCCGATCGGCGGGAACGAGTTCACGCTCGTGGCGTACAACATCCGGATGGGCTTCGGGCTGAGCGGGCGGCTCGACCTCGACCGCGTCGCCGCCTGGGCCGCGACGCGGCGTCCCGACGTGGTGCTGCTCAGCGAGGTGGACCGGGGCTGGCTGCTGAACGGCGGGCACGACGACCTGGCGAGGATCGCCCGCGGCCTCGGCATGCGCTACTACTTCGCGCCTGCCGCCGACCGCCTCTGGGGTGACGCGCTGCTCACGAACCTCCCCGTCGCCGAGATCGGCTCGACCCGGCTGGGGCGGCACGGGTACCCGACCGGCGCCCAGGCCCAGTCGATCGTGCTGGAGGTCGGCGACAACGAGGTGGGGATCGTGAACACCCACCTGCAGGAGCCGCGCGGGCAGGCGCCCGAGGTGGCGTCGATCGCCCGGCGGCTCGCCGCGAACACTCTCCCGCCCGGGGTCGGCGTGGCCGATCCGCGACCGGTGATCGTGGCGGGAGACCTCAACACGACGCCGTCCGACCCCCGGATGCGCGTGCTGGAGGCCGCGGGCCTGTCCGACCCGCTGCGGGCCTTCGGCGACCCGCCGACCTCGCCCGCCGAGGCGCCCGTGCGGCGCATCGACCACGTCCTGATCTCGGCGGGGATCACGGCGGTGGCCGCGGACGCGCCCCGCGTGCCGTTCTCCGACCACCTCCCCGTCGTCGTACGGCTGCGCCTGGATCGGGCCCGGCCGGGGCCCTGATGGAGGGTGGACGTCCTACCGAGGTCAACCAGGCGGGATAATCGACTACATGCGACTTTCTGCCCGTGTCGACTACGCCCTCCGCGCCGCCGCCGAGCTCGCCGCTGCGGGCGAGGGACCCACCACGGTGGGCGAGCTGGCCAAGGAGCAGGAGATGCCCCCCAAATACCTGGAGAACATCCTGCTGCAGATGCGGCGCGCCGGGCTGGTGCGCGGTCAGCGGGGCCCAGAGGGGGGCTATGTCCTGGCACGGCCGGCCAGTCAGATCTCGCTCGCCGACGTCATCCGCGCGGTGGACGGACCACTGGCCAACGTGCGGGGCGAGCGGCCCGAGCACGTCGGCTACCAGGGCGCCGCGCAGGCGCTGCAGCAGGTGTGGATCGCGCTGCGCGCGAGCGAGCGGGCCATCCTCGAGGAGGTCACCCTGGAGCAGATCGCCAAGGGCGAGCTGCCGCCGCGGGTGACCGAACTGGCCGCCGACCCGGCGGCGTGGGACTCGCACATGCCCGTGTGAGCCGCCCGTCCCCGATCCTCCCGGGAGGAGAGCCGTGCCGGAGGGTGACGCCGTCTACCGGACCGCCAAGCGGCTCAGGCAGGCCCTCGACGGCCGGAGGCTGACCCGCAGCGACTTCCGGGTGCCCCGGTACGCCACCGCCGACCTGCGCGGCCGGACCGTGATGACGACGATCTCGCGCGGCAAGCACCTCCTGACCCGGGTGGAGGGCGGGCTCACCGTCCACACCCACCTGCGCATGGAGGGAAGCTGGCGGGTGGGCCCGGCGGGCCGCCCGGCCCCCAGGGGCGACGTGGTCCGGCTGATCCTCGCCAACACCGAGTGGCAGGCGGTCGGCACGCGGCTGGGAATGGTCGATCTCGTGCCCACCGACCGCGAGGAGCGGGTCGTGGGGCACCTCGGCCCGGACCTGCTCGGTCCGGACTGGGACGCGGCCCTGGCCGTACGGAACCTGCTGCGCGCCCCGGAGCGGACGATCGGGGAGGCACTGCTCGACCAGCGCGACCTGGCGGGCATCGGGACGATCTGGCGGGCCGAGACGTTGTACGCCGCGCGGGTGTCGCCGTGGCGTCCGGTGGGGTCGATCCCGCCGGACGAACTGGAGGCGCTGGTCTCGATCGCCCACCGGCTGATGGACGCGAGCAAGGACGCGCCGTTCCCGGTGACGACTGGCGACCCGCGCCCGGGGCGGTCGCTGCTCGTGTACGGCAGGGCGCGCCGCCCCTGCCGCCGCTGCGGCGCACCGATCGGCCGCGGGGAGATGGGACCTCAGCCGTCCGAGCGGCTGATCTACTGGTGCCCCGCCTGCCAGCGGGACTGACCGGCCCACGGGCGCGAACCCGAACACCGCGAACCGTGGACACCGGGAAACGCGAACATCGGGACCGTGAGCACCGGAAACGCGAACGTCTGGACCGCGAGCCGGGAGCCCGAGCGGGGAGACATCGGATCGGGCGGACGCGGCGGATGGAAACACCGCGATGGAGAACGGGAAGTGGGCCTGCGGGGGCCAGGCACCCGCCCGTGGGATCGGGACAGGCACCCGGGTCCGGCACGATCCGGACTGCGAGCGCGGGCCACGCCTGACGAGCAGCCGACCTGGGCGGATCGGCCAGGCGAAGTCGCGGGGACGCCTCCGCCGGGCGGCGGGGCGGTAACACGCCGCCTAGGCGGCGACCATGTCCTTGACCTCGGGGAAGCCCTCGAACTCCGGCCCCGCGGGCACGGTCTCGGGGATGGGCAGGCGCTCGTGCTCGGGCACTTCCGCAAGCACGGGGGCGGCCTGCAGTTCGGCCAGCGCGAACTGGTCGGACACCTCACGCAACACCTGGGACAGCGGGACCCCGAGCGCGCCGCAGATCGAGGCGAGCAACTCGGAGGAGGCCTCCTTCTGACCGCGCTCGACCTCGGACAGATAGCCGAGTGAGACACGCGCCAACGTGGAGACCTCGCGAAGGGTGCGATTCTGCCGCACCCTCAGCCGCCGCAGCACGTCACCGAGCAGCTGACGCAGCAGGATCATCTGTCGCTCCCTCCCCAGGGGGGGCGCCTTCACGACGCCTCGCGCGGTGGGCTCATGCCGCCCCTTCTTCATCTGCCCTTCGTACATACGCCTCGCCGTCATCATCGGTTCGCTCGGCCCCTTCGCCGGGCGTGCGCCTGTCTTGCTCCTCGCCGATGGCTCACGGACCTCACTCACAGCTCCACCGTACCTGTAGAGGGCGACACCGCGGCAGACCGAGGCGAGCATGTTCGCTGGGGACGTAACGCGGTAATCACCCTGAATGTTCCCCCGAATTTGCCTTCAGCACACCTTCCAGCAGCTTCAACGCCTCCTGACACGTGGTGTTTCTGATCGAGTCCCTGTCCCCGGTCAGGCGCAGGTCGCGGTGCCAGACACGCTCGCCCGGTCCCGACAGCGCGATGTGGACCGTGCCGACCGGTTTGCCGTCCTGCGGGTCGGGGCCCGCGACCCCGGTCACCGCCAGGCCGTAGTCGGCGTCTGTGAGTTTCCGCACTCCGGCGGCCATGGCCGCGGCCACGGCGGGATGCACCGCCCCCTCCCTGTCGAGGAGGTCGGAGGGGACGTCGAGGAGGCTCGCCTTCAACTCCGTGGCGTAGGCGATCACCCCGCCCCGGAACGCGGCCGAGGCTCCCATCGGGCCGGTCATCGTGGCCCCGATCAGGCCGCCCGTGAGCGACTCGGCCACGGCGGCGGTCACGCCCTGCCGGACCAGCAGGGACAGGACTTCGCTCGCCAGGCCCATCATGAGGTTCGCGCGCTCCTCGCCACCTGCCGCAGCCGCACCGCCCGCACGACGTAGTCGGCTCCGGTCCCCACCGTGACCAGCAGGGCGAGGCCCATCACCGCCCACCTGACCAGGTCGGGCACGCCCGGCACGATGTAGAGGGCGATGGCCACGATCTGCAACACGGTCTTCACCTTGCCCCCGTAACTGGCCGGGATAACCCCGTGCCTGATCACGAGGAAACGCAGCAGCGTCACCCCCGCCTCGCGGGCGATGATCACCAGGGTGACCCACCACGGGATCTCGCCGAGGTACGAGAGGCTGAGCAGCGCGGCGCCGATGAGCGCCTTGTCCGCGATCGGGTCGGCGATCTTCCCGAAGTCCGTGATCAGCGCGTACTTCCTGGCGAGCCAGCCGTCGAGCTGGTCGGTGAGCGACGCGAGCAGGAAGACGCCGAGGGCCGCCAGGCGCCAGGCCTCCCCCTCGACGAACAGGAAGACGGTGAAGACGGGGACGATCGCCAGCCGGGCGATGGTCAGGGCGTTCGCGATGTTCCAGGTGCTGACACGGCGCGCCGGGGCCTCTCCGGCGACGCCCGCGGACGGCGGCTCCGGCGCGGTGCGGCCGTCGGCCCCCGGGCCGCCCGCCTGCTCCCCCGCACCCGCCGACCGGCCGGCGGAGCCGGCGTCAGGCTCCGCCGGAAGGCCGGACCCCGCCTGCGGAACGGGCGGCGGGGTCGCCACCGGCGCGGCGGCGGGCACGGCGGCGACCGGCGGCGCCACGGGCTCAGGTGTCACCTCTCCCGGGCCCGCCACGTCCACCGGCGGCTCACCGCGCTCCGTCATGTGCCTGCCTTGATCCGGGCGATGAGGTCGACCCCCTCGGAGTCGACGGCGACCGCCTGGACGATCTGACCGGGGACCAGGCCGATGCCCTGGACCGTGACCGCCCCGTCCACCTCGGGCCCCTGGTGCGCCGCACGGCCCTCGTAGCCGCCGTCGCCGAGGTCCTCCTCGATCAGGACCCGCAGCTCGGTGCCGATGCGCTCCTCGGCCCTCTGGGCGGTCAGCTCCTCGGCGAGCTCGGTCAGCGTCGCGACCCGCTCGTCGACCACGTCCTGGTCGAGCTTGCCCTCGAAGCCGTACGCCTCGGTGCCCTCCTCGTCGGAGTAGCCGAAGACGCCGATGACGTCCAGCCTGGCCTCCTCGAGGAAGCTCACCAGCTCGTCGAACTCCTCCTGCGTCTCGCCGGGGAACCCCACGATGAAGTTGGACCTGATGCCCGCCTCGGGCGCGCGGTCGCGGATCTGCGCGAGCAGGTCGAGGAACCTCTTGGGGTCGCCGAAGCGCCGCATCCGCCGCAGCACGGTGCCGCTCGCGTGCTGGAAGGACAGGTCGAAGTAGGGCGCGATCCCCTCGGTGGAGGCGATCACGTCGAGCAGCCCGGGCCGCAGCTCGGCGGGCTGCAGGTAGCTGACGCGGACCCGCTCGATGCCCTCGGTCGCGGCCAGCGGGGGCAGCAGCTTCTCCAGGGCGCGCAGATCGCCCAGGTCCTTGCCGTACGACGTGGAGTTCTCGCTGACCAGCACGAGCTCCTTGACGCCCTGTCCGGCCAGCCAGGCGGCCTCGGCCAGCAGGTCCTCCGGCCTGCGGGAGACGTACGAGCCGCGGAAGGCCGGGATCGCGCAGAACGTGCAGCGCCGGTCGCAGCCCGACGCGAGCTTGAGGGAGGCGACGGGGCCGCCGGTGAGCCGCTTGCGCAGCGTGCGCGGGCCGCTGGCGGGGGCCACGCCCGCGGGGAGCGCGTCGTCCTGGCCGTGGCCGGGGATGTGCGCCCGGGCGGCCGAGCGCTCCACCGGCGTGATCGGCAGGAGCGTGCGACGGTCCCGGGGCGAGTGCGGGACCAGCGGCCTGCCCGCGAGCACGTCGTCGAGACGCTCCCCGATCTCCGCGTAGTCGTCGAAGGAGATCACGGTCGCCTCGGGCAGGGCGTCGGCGAGCTGCGCGCCGTATCGCTCGGCCATGCAGCCCGCCGCCACCACCTTCGCGCCCGAATCGGCCGCGGCGAGCAGGGTGTCGATCGAGTCCTTCTTCGCCGAATCGATGAAGCCGCACGTGTTGACGACGACGACGTCGGGATCGTCGTCGCCGGTGTGCCAGCCGGCGGCCTCCAGGCGCGCGGCCAGCTCCTCGGAGTCGACCTCGTTGCGGGCGCAGCCCAGCGTGATCAGCGATACGGTTCGGCGAGAAGACATGATGCGAACTACGGTATCGGCAGTCGGCGATTAACGGGGACTCGGGCCGCCCGCCTCGAAGGTGCGGCGGATCGTCTGGCCGTCCCTGCCCGGCGTTCCCAGGTCCCTTCCGTCGACCTCCAGACGTACCGCCCCCGCGTCGCCGATGACCATCCGCACCTTGTCCTTGGCCGAATAGGTCGTGGTCTTCCCCTCGGGCAGCGTCCCCCGGAAGATCTCCTTGCCCTTGGCGTCCTTCACGTCGAGGTAGGCCGGCTTGCGCGCGGTGACCTTCACGACCACGCGGCCGGGCCCGAAGGCCTCCTCGAGGGTCTTCCTGTCGTGGCCCTTCTCCTGCCGCTCGTGCGCGTGCGGTGCGGTCACCGGAAGCTGGGCGGCCGTCGGGCCCGCCTTCTCGCCGGAGCCTCCGAGCATCCGCGCGACGACGACGACCACGACGATGGCCAGGGCGACCGCGGCGGCCTTCGTCCAGCCGGGGGCCCTGCGGGCCCGCTCGCCCACGTCGCCCCGGAACACGGCCGACGCCCTGACCGGCGACGCGCCGTCGGCGTTCTCCTGCTCGTACTGCCGCAGGACCTCGTCCGGGTCCAGGCCGAGATCGGAGGCGATGGTCCGGATGTGCCCGCGCGCGTAGAAGTCACCCACCGAGAAGTCGTCCCGCTCGAAGCGTTCGATGACGGTCTCGCGGATCCGCGTGCGCTCGCCGAGCTGACGCACGGTCAGCCCGGCGCGCTCACGGGCTTCGGCCAAAACAGCACCTACGCTCATCGTTCCGCCCCCCTGTCTCCAAGCGCACCGTCGTCCAGCCCGCCCCACGATGCGTAGTTAGTCACATTCAATCAGTAACTGACTACGGAGGGTACCCATGGGGGGGCTCCGAGCAACTACCCTGTCACCTCCATAGCGGTTTCAGGGGCAGGACGGGACACGACGATCTCCAACCGGGAGATCCGCCGCGCGGCGTCGAGGTCGAAGCGATAGGCGAGGTCCACGGGACTGCCCGGGAACATGCCCTCGAGCCCGCACGTCACGACCGTACGGCCGGCGGCAGGATCGGCCTGACGGCGGGCCGATCGGCCTGACGGCGGGCCGATCGGCCTGACGGCGGGCCGATCGGCCTGACGGCGGGCGGCGGCTTTACGACTCTCCGCGCAGCTCGGCGAGCAGGCCGGGCAGCTCGTCGGGCTTGACCAGCACCTCCCTGGCCTTGGACCCCTCGCTCGGGCCGACCACGTTGCGGCTCTCCAGCAGGTCCATCAGGCGGCCGGCCTTGGCGAAGCCGACCCGCAGCTTGCGCTGGAGCATGGAGGTGGAGCCGAACTGGGTCGACACGATCAGCTCGGCCGCCTGGACCAGCAGGTCGAGGTCGTCGCCGATCTCCTCGTCGATCTCCCGCTTCGCGGCGGCGGGCGCGGCGACGTCCTCCCGGTACTCGGCCTGCATCTGGGCCTTGCAGTGGGTGACGACCTCCGCGATCTCCTTCTCGGAGATGAAGGCGTTCTGCAGCCGCATCGGCTTGCTCGCGCCCATCGGCAGGAACAGCGCGTCGCCCTGCCCGACGAGCTTCTCGGCTCCGGGCTGGTCGAGGATGACCCGCGAGTCGGCGAGCGAGGAGGTCGCGAACGCCAGCCGCGAGGGCACGTTCGCCTTGATCAGGCCGGTGACGACGTCCACGGACGGCCGCTGGGTGGCGATGACCAGGTGGATGCCGGCGGCCCGGGCGAGCTGGGTGATGCGGACGATCGAGTCCTCCACGTCGCGCGGCGCGACCATCATCAGGTCGGCCAGCTCGTCCACGATCACCAGCAGGTAGGGGTACGGCTGGTAGACGCGCTCGCTGCCCGGCGGCGGCACCAGCTTGCCCGCGCGCACGGCCTTGTTGAAGTCGTCGACGTGCCGGAAGCCGCTGGCCGCGAGGTCGTCGTACCGCCGGTCCATCTCGCCCACCACCCATTCGAGGGCCTCGGCGGCCTTCTTCGGGTTGGTGATGATGGGCGTGATGAGGTGCGGGATGCCCTCGTACGCGCTGAGCTCCACCCGCTTGGGGTCGACCAGCACCATGCGGACCTCGTCGGGCGTCGCCCGCAGCAGGATCGAGGAGATCAGCCCGTTGATGCACGTCGACTTGCCCGCGCCGGTGGCGCCCGCGATGAGGATGTGCGGCATCTTGGCCAGGTTGGCCACGATGGTGCGGCCCTCGACGTCCTTGCCGAGCCCGACGATCATCGGGTGGTGGTCGGCCTGGGCCACCTGCGAACGCAGCACGTCGCCGAGCGACACGAGGTCCTTGTCGACGTTGGGGATCTCCACCCCGATCGCCGACTTGCCGGGGATCGGGGACAGGATCCGCACGTCCGCGGACTTGACGGCGTAGGCGATGTTCTTGGTGAGCGCGGTGACCTTCTCGACCTTGACGGCCGGGCCCAGCTCGATCTCGTACCGGGTCACCGTCGGGCCCCGGGTGAAACCGACGACCTGCGCGTCGATGGAGAACTGCTCCAGCACGCTGGTCAGCGCGTTCACGACCGTCCGGTTGGCCTTGGTCTCCTGCTTGGGGGCGCTGCCCGGCCGCAGCATCGCGAGGTCCGGCAGCGTGTAGGGCCCCTCCTGGCTGGACAGGACGAGCTGCTCCACCTTGCGCGGCGCGGGCGTCGGCAGCGGAGGCTGCGGGGCCGGCTTGGGGAGCCGCAGCTCCGGCTCGGTCGGCTCGGCCGACTCCGTGACCTCGTCCACCAGGCCGGGGACGATCTCCGGTGCGTGGTCCTTCTCCGACAGCACGGGCGTGTCGTACGGCTTGACGCCGTCGCCGCCTTCGGCGGCGTCGCGCCCGCCCTGCTGCTTGCGCGTGCGCTTCCTGGCCGGCGCCGGGCTCTTGCGGGGCTCACCGGTCTCCTCCGGCCGCTGGAAGAGCATGTGCTGGATCTCGGCGAGGCGCTCGGGGATCCGGTGGACCGGTGTCGCGGTGATCACCAGCAGGCCGAAGCCGGACAGCATCAGCAGCAGCGGGATCGTGATGAACGCCGGCAGGATGCTCGACGGCGGAGCCGACACGATGAAACCGATCATGCCGCCCGCCGCCGACACGTTGTCCATGCCGTCCTCGGGCCCGCCCGAGGGGTACGGCGTGCCGTGGGCGACGTGCACGATTCCGAGGATCCCGGCCAGCAGCGCGGTCCAGCCGATGCCCATCCTGCCGGTCTCGGCGTTCTGGTCGGGGTGGCGCAGCAGCCGCCAGGCGAGCAGCGCGAGCAGCACGGGCACCCCCCAGGCGAGCGCCCCCACCGTCCCGCGCGCCACGGTGTCGACGAACGCGGCGAAACCCGTCTTGGTGTCCCGCCAGGTCAGGGCGGCGAGCACGATGGCGCCCGCGAGCACCGACAGGCCCTGCCCGTCGCGGCGGTGCACGGGATCGAGGTCGCGGGCGCCCTGACCGAGCCCCCGCGCCGCCTTGCCCACGCCGTTCGCCACCAGCATCCACATGCTGATGAAGATCTTGCCGATGATGAGGAAGAACCAGCTGACCGGGTCCTGGCCGGTGGCTACCGGCCGCTTGGGCGCGGGCCGGGGCGCGGCCCTGCCTCGGGAACCCGCCGGGGATCGCTTCGGGGAAGCCGTACGGGATCCGGAGCGCGACGCGGGGCGCTTGCCGGACCCCTGTCCGGACGTACGGGTGGCCATGATGCCGAAGTTACCCCGGATGCGCGCGATTACCGGGGCGGCGCGCCGGGCCGCCCCCTACTCGGCGCGCCCGGCGATCCGGTGCAGGAGCAGGGCGAGCCGCCCGGGCGCCGAGATCATCGGCCAGTGTCCGGTCGGGAGCGTGTGGAAGCGCCAGTTCGGGGCGGCGCGCAGGGCGTCGACGTCGGCGGCGACGCGGCCGTCGAAGTGTTCCATCGAGCAGACGACGTACGTGGCGCGCTGCTGCGTCAGGGGGCGGGTCAGAACGGCGGGCTCGGCGATGGTGCGGCCGGGATGGCCGACGAGGCGCTCGGCCAGCCACCGCGCCTGCCTGCGGGACAGGCCCTGCCCCTCGCCGACGACGGCGGCGTCGGGCGCGGGCCAGCGGCCGCCGTTGTCCTCGATGAGCCGCAGCTCCGCGGCGTGCTGGCGGTCGGGGAACGCGTGCAGCATCGACTTGCCGTCGTGCGGCAGGAACGCCTCGACGAACACGGTGTGCGCCACCCGGTCGGCCGCGCGGTCGGCGACCTGGCCGGCCACGATGCCGGAGTAGCTGTGCGCCACGAGGACGACGTCGCGCAGGTCCTCCTCCTCCAGCAGCGACAGCACGGTGCCGACGTGCGTCTCCAGTCCGACGCCCGCGACGTCCCCGTCGGGGTCGGCCAGGCCGGGGAGCGTGATCGCACGGGCGGCATGGCCGTAGCCGCGCAGGCGCCGTGCCACCGGCCCCCACGCCCAGGCCCCCATCCAGGGGCCGGGGATCAAGATGAAGCCCTTGTTCACGAGAATCAGCCTTCTTCTGGTCGGCCCGGTGCGGATTCACGCGGCGAGGTCGTCTTCACCCGCCATTGAGCGGCCTCGCACCGGGCGTCGTCAACGCTGCTCACGCGGCCTGGGGTGCCGTCGCGAAGCCGTCGCGCCGGCGCAGGAGCGCGGCGTCCGCCTCGCGGACCGTGATGCCGTGGTCGCCGCCGAGCACCGCGACGACGGCGACGTACCCGGGGCCGGGGTCGAGCGGGTGGATCCGCACCGCGGCGGGCGGCACGTCCAGCGGCCAGCTCAGCAGCGCGGGGCTCTCCCCCGGGCCGGTCACCTCGACCCGGTCCGGGGAGATCCGCAGTCCGTGCCCGGTGGCCTTGAGCGCGGCCTCCTTGCGCACCCAGATCCGGGCGAAGCCTTCGTACCGCGCGTGCTCGGGGAGCGCCACGAGGGCCTGGCGCTCGGTCTCGGTCAGCGCGCAGCGCGCGAGGTCGTCCACCGGCGTCGCGGGCACCGCCTCCACGTCGACGCCCAGCGGCCCCACGGCCGTCAGCGCCACCGCGACCCGGTCGCCCGAATGGGAGATGGAGACGTGCAGGGTCTCCCCCTCCGTCAGGACGCGGGGCTTGCCGTGGTACCTGTCGCAGTCGGGGCACGTACGGTCCACCACCACGTCCGCCGGACGGACGCCCAGCCGCTCGGCCGCGGCCTCCCGCAGCAGGTGCGCCCCGGTCAGGAAGCGGCGGCGGTCGGGCTCGCGGCGGAAGCGGGCCGCACGGCGCAACTCGTTCGCGCTGAGATCCCGCACCAGGGTGTCGATGCTTTCCAGCCGCGGGTCCGCCCACCACACATGGCACTCACCCGCCGCCACAACCGAGGCGATCATCGGTTCGTCTCCTTCGTTAGCGTCCTACTGCCGGGGACCCTCCAGGGGACGGCAGGCGACCAGTTCAAGGTGGCTGACCTCGGGGCTGGTGAGGATCCTCGCCACCTCGGCGCGGACTCCTCCCGCCGTCGTCCCTTCCGCGCGGATTCTGATGACGATGTCGCCGGCGACCTGTTCGAGGTGCTTGTGCCAGCTCCCGGGCAGAAGCGCCAGCACCCGGATCCCGTCCACCGGCGAGCCCGGCGCCGCCTGCCCGTCCGTCCGGCGCATCGTCAGCTGAACCAGCATGGCCTCGGCTCCCTCTCCGGCCGCCGGCCTGGCGGCCTCGCGCGCCGCGGCTGCCGGGCCCCGCCCGCGGCTCCTCCGGGGAGGCGGGCGCACGCGGGGCGCCGCCTCCGTCCGCTGCCTGTTGTCGTCACACCTTCAATGTGCGGCTGTGGGGAGCGCGGAACCAGGGCTTGCCCAGGCAGCAAGCTGCAGGGGGGTTACCGCATCCTGCCAGCGGATGCGTCCGGGCACGCGAACGCCCGCCGCCGCCCGGACGGGCGGGGCGGGCGCGGGTTGGGGCGGGCGCGGGGGATGAGGCCGGCCGGGGATGAGGCCGGCCGGGGATGGAGCGGGCGCGGGGGTGGAGCGGGCGCGGGGGTGGGTAGGCGCGGACGCTTACAGGGGCACGTTCCCGTGCTTGCGCTGCGCCCCCGGCTTGCGTTTGTCGCGCAGCATGGCGAGGCCGCGGGCGACCGCGGAGCGGGTCTGCACCGGGTCGATCACGTCGTCGACCAGGCCGCGCTCGGCGGCGTACTGCGGGTGGACCAGCTCACCGGCGTACCGGGCGAGCAGCTCGGCGCGCAGGCCCGCCGGGTCGGCCGCGGCGGCGAGCTCACGGCGGAAGACGACGTTGACCGCGCCCTCGGCGCCCATCACCGCGATCTCGTTGGTCGGCCACGCCAGCGACAGGTCCGCGCCGATCGACCGGGAGTCCATCACGATGTAGGCCCCGCCGTACGCCTTGCGGAGGATGACCTGGATGCGGGGCACGGTCGCCTCGCAGTACGCGTAGAGCAGCTTGGCGCCGTGCCGGATGATGCCGGCGTACTCCTGGTCGGTGCCGGGGAGGAAGCCCGGCACGTCGACGAGGGTCACCAGCGGGATGTTGAAGGCGTCGCAGAACCGCACGAACCTGGCCGCCTTCTGCGCCGCGTCGGCGTCCAGCACGCCGGCGAGCACCAGCGGCTGGTTGCCGACCACTCCGACCACCGCGCCGTCGACGCGGGCGAGCGCGCAGATCACGTTGCGCGCCCAGCCCTCGTGCAGTTCGAGGAAGTCGCCGTCGTCGACCAGCTCCGCGATCACCTCGCGCATGTCGTACGGCTTGCTGGGCTCGACCGGGACGATCTCCGCCAGGCGCGGGCGCACGTCGCCGGACGCGCCGCACGGCGGCGCCGCGGGCGGCGGTTCGAGATTGTTGCCCGGCAGCATCGAGAGGAGGTAGCGCACCTCCGCCAGGCAGGCCTCCTCGTCGTCGTGCACGAACGCCGCCACGCCCGAGCGGGTCCCGTGGACCTGGGCGCCGCCCAGCTCGGCGTGGGTGACCCGCTGGCCGGTCACCGCCTCGACGACGTCCGGGCCGGTCAGGTAGAGCTGCGAGGTGCCCTGCACCATGAAGGTGAAGTCGGCCAGCGCGGCGGAGTAGGCCGCGCCTCCGGCGCAGGGCCCGAGCACGACGCTGATCTGCGGGATCACGCCGGACGCCTGGACGTTGCGCCGGAAGATGCCGCCGTAGCCGTTGAGGGACATCACCCCCTCCTGGATCCGCGCGCCGCCGCTGTCGTTCAGGCCGATGAACGGCGAGCCGGTGGACATGGCGAGGTCCATCACCTTGTGGATCTTCTCGGCGTGCGCCTCCCCCAGGGAGCCGCCGAACACCGTGAAGTCCTGGGCGTAGACGAACACCCGCCGGCCGTGGACGGTGCCGGAGCCGGCGACGACGCCGTCGGTGTGCGGGCGCCGCCCGTCCATGCCCAGCCCCTGCGCCCGGTGCCGCCGGTAGATGTCGATCTCCACGAACGAGCCCTCGTCGAGCAGCAGGTCCAGCCGCTCGCGGGCGGTCCGCTTGCCGAGCGCGTGCTGCCGGGCCACGCCGTCGGGACGGCCGGCGACGGTCCGGGCGCGCAGCCGGGCCAGTTCCTCGCGCAGCACGCCCATCGAACGGGCCGGCCGCTCCGGGGGTGTCCGCGGCGGCAGATCCGCCGGTGCGACGTCGAGTTCCGAGATGCTCATAGCGCTCCTTCCCCCGCGGTGCGCGTTGTGCGCGCGCCGGCGTTCCGGGTCACGTGGCCTCAGTCAAAATCTCGCGGGCCCGCGCTGTCACCTCCTCATTTGCCATGCGACGCCGGGATGGCAGGAAGCGGTAACGCCGGTGCAGCTTGCTGCACGCCGTACGCCTGGTTCCGGGTCCTGTGCCGACGCACAGTGGGTAGTGCGAGAACAACCCCTCCGGCAGCGAAAGAGGCACTGAGATGAAGACCCTGGTCTCCTCCCCCACCGCTTCGTGGAGCACCCTCAAGTGGGCCATCGCCCTGGCGTCCGGCGCCCTCGCGTGCGGGCTCACGGCGGGCGTGGCCGGCATGGCGAGCACGGGAGGCGCCGGAGTCGCGGACGACCGGCCGCGGATCACCGTGCTCGCCGACGACAACGACGGGAACACCTGGGGCAGCCCGGTGCAGTACGGCAACACGTGGGGGTGAGCGCCGCGCCCCCACGTGGGCCGCGCCGAGCTCAGATCCAGTTCTCCTCCTTGGCCCGCAGGGCCGCCTGGAACCGGTTGACGGCGCCGAGCCTGGCCATGAGATCGGCCACGTAGCGCCGGTAGGTCCGCACCGAGACGTCCAGCTCCCTGGCCGCGATCTCGTCCTTGTCCGCCGTGGCCATCACCGCGAGCACCCGCTGCTCCATCTCCGACAGCGCGGGCTCCACGGTCGCGGGCTCGATGATGTCGCGGAAGTCGGTGGCGGACTTCCACACCCCGTCGAAGTAGATGACGAGCTGGGAGACCAGCCCGGGCTCCCTGACCAGCAACGCGCCCTTCGCGCTCTCCTTGGGGTCGATGGGCACGACGGCGGCGCTGCGGTCGTAGATGAGCATGCGGTCCATCGGCTGATCGGTGACGCGCACCTCGGCGCCGAGGCTGACCAGCTCGCGCAGGTAGGACACCATGAACGGGTCGTCGAGCGCGGCCGGGTGGTAGACACCCTTGATCGCCAGGCCCCTCCGCAGCGAGCGGGTGTCCAGCGGCAGCGCCGATTCGATCATCACCCGGCTGAACGGGCCGCCCGGATGCAGGCAGAGCGTCTCCTTGTAGGAGAAGAAGGCAAGGTCGTCGATGCGCTGGCGAACCCGCTCGACGCCTTCCACCCGTTCGATGTCGAGGACCGTCGCCGCGCGGTCGCCCTCGTGCTTGTCCTCCATGAAGACGGCGATCGCGTCGCGCGCCGCGAGGACCCGGCGGATCTCGGCGTTGAGCTCGTTGAGGCGCTTTTCCACCAGCCGCTCGATGCCGATCCGCGGCTCCGTCGCCACGACCCTGTGCCGGTCGGCGATGTCGAGCAGGGACAGCCGGCTGAGCGTCTCCACGGCGGCCTCGACGGTGTCCGCGGCGAGGCCCAGGGCCTCCGGCACCGAACCGACTCCCTCACCCTTGCACCGGAGGAAATACCGGTAGATCTCGGCCGCCTCGGGTGAGATGCCGATCACGGACACGTCCACGGCTCACCTCCCGCCTCTTCGTGGTGCGATGTGCGCGACGGGGTGTGCGTCGGGGCGGGAACTAGCGAACCGGACACGGCACCCCGATCCCCGGCCGCCGTCTCCGGTAGCAGGCGGCGCCCGGGCAGACCACCTTGACGGCCTCGCCGAACTCTCCCGCCTCGACGAGGATCGGCTCGTGCCCGAACCGGCGGTAGGCGACTCCCGCCCAGCCGGACGGGACGGGCCCGGCGGGCTCGTCGACGATCCCCGGATCGGCGTCGACGGCCGTACCTTCCAGGTCCGCCGGGTGGCCGTCCTCGTGGCGCCACGCGGCGAGGCGGCCCGGAGCGCCCAGGTCCGGGACGGCCCGCTCCGGCTGGGCCCCGGCCGCGATCGCGAGCAGGAACGCCTCGCGCACCGCCGCGCCGAGCGTGCGCCCGCAGGCGGCGGCCGTGGTCGTGGCCGCGCCGTGCACGCGCAGGAGCACGGTCCTGACCTCGCCGGCCGGCAGCACGTACGCCGAGACCGGCAGACCGAGCCCGGAGGCCGCATCCGCGACCCCGGGCGGCAGCAGTCCGCCGAGGTAGGGCGTGATCCGCAGCGGCGGGCGGCGGGACGCGGCCCGCCACCGGAGGACCGCGTCGTGGGCGAGCACGTCGGCGACGCCGGCGGGGGCGCAGTCGTCCACCACGCCGATCGCGGTGGGCTCGATCGGGCCGCCGTGCTCCCCCAGCCACACCACTTCGCCCGGCAGCCGGTAACCGGCGCCGGTGAGCAGTCCCCTGCCCGCGACGTGCGGGCCTCCGCTCCCTGTGCCGTGCGGCATGGTGGGGTGCGGCGCCGTGCTGTGCGGGGCGGTGGGATGCGGGGCGGTGGGATGCGGGGCGGTGGGATGCGGCACGAAGTCGGACAGGCGCAGTGCCCTGCCGCCCCAGCCGGGCGTCGCCCCCGCTCCGGGTCCTTCACGCAGCAGGCCCAGGGCCCGGGCGCGGGCCCGTGCCCTGGACAGTGCCGCTTCGGCGGAGAAACCGGCGGCGACCACCGGAGGATCGGCCGCCGACGCCCGCGCGTACGCGAGGTGGACCGTGCCGTCCAGGCAGCCGGCCACCTCTCCCGCCGTCCCCGGCGTCTCCCCCGCCGTCCGGAAGCCCGCGGGTGTGGGCCTCATCGGTTCCTCCTTACTCCGCCTCCGGCTACACGCGCGCGGGAGCGAACTGGCCCGGCCTGCGACCCTCTCCGGCCGGGCCGCGGTAGGCCTGGGCGATGTCCAGCCAGCGGTCGGCCTCGGCGCCGACGGCCGTGACCGCGAGGTCGTCCCGGTGCCGGCGCCGGGTGACCAGGAGGCAGAAGTCGGCGGCAGGGCCGGAGACCCGCTGCTCGGCGTCCTCGGGCCCGTACGCCCACACCTGGCCGGAGGGCGCGGTGATCTCGAAGCGGAACTGCTCGGCCGGCGGCGTGAGGCCGCGCGACAGGTAGCCGAAGTCGCGGGTCAGCACGGCGAACACGACGAGGTGACCCAGGCGGTCGGTGCGCTCGAGTTCCACTCCCAGCGTGTCGGCGATGTCCTGTCCGTGGGCGAACTGCTCCATGATCCCGGCGCACGCGAGCACGACCGGCGGCAGCGGGTTGACCAGCCAGGGGACGGTCGCGTCAGCGGGCACGGCGGCGAGCGCCTCGACCACCTCCGCGCGCACGGCCCGCCACTTGGCGAGCAGTTCGGCCGGCGTGTCGTTCTCGAAGGCCTTGAGCGCGGCGTTCACCGCCGCGTCGAAGTTCCCCTTGGCCGGGGCGGTCATCGCCTCGAACGCCTCGGGGTCGCTCGCCGCCGTCGCGGCCAGCCGGAAGACGAAGGTGAGGTGGGCGATCTGGTCCCTGACCGTCCATCCGGGCGCGGGAGTGGGCAGGTTCCACTGGTCCGGGTCGAGGCCGGCCACGATGCGGTCGAGCTGCTCGCCCTCCGCGGTGAGGTCCCTGAGCACGGTCTCCAGCTGGGTCATCGGGCAGTCCTCTCACTAGAAGTCGTCGCGGTGTCACGGTCACCAACGTGCGGGCGGGCCTCGTGGGCCCAGGCGCCGGCGCGGCGGGCGGCGGACATGGCGGCCCACGCCGTCAGTTCGACGAGCGCCCGGTCGTCCGGCTCCACGCGCCTGAACGCGTCCACGACCCCCTCGTCCACCTGGTAGGAGGCGAGGGCGGTGAGCAACGCCAGGCGTCCGGCCGGGCGGTGCCGGTCGGGCAGGGCGGACACGGCGCCGGCGACCCAGGCGCGGCCCAGGCCGGGAGGCTCGCCGTTCCAGCCGTCGAGCATGTCCGTGACCAGGTCGCGCACCGGTTCCGGGACCGAGCGGCGCCCGGCCTCCTCCACGGCCGCCGCCGCCCGGGCGAAGGCCCCGGCGACGTGCGGGACGTCCCGCGCCCAGGACAGGTCGGCCGGCAGTGGCGCGTCCGGCAGCAGGCTCAGCGAGTCGCCCGGGGTCGCCGCCCTGCTCGCCGCGGGGGCCATGAGCAGCCCGAACAGCCGCATGAGTCCCTTGCGGGCCCGTACGGGCACCCCGGGGGGCAGCGGGGAGTCGCCGAGGAAGACGTTGACCATCCGGTTCAGGTACTGGAACGTCACGGCCACCGCGATCAGCTCGGCGGCCTGGTCCGGCGGCACCGGGAGGGCGTGCGAGGCGGCCTCCTCACGCCGCGCGGACGCCCGCGCCCACTCCTCGATCCGCGAGGTCCGGGGGTCGGCGGCCGCGCCGCCACGTCTGACGAGGGCGTCCATCGTGGCCCGGTGCACGTCCACGCAGTACGGGCACGAGTTGCCCCGCGAGACGGCCGTCGCGACGGCCTCCTTGACCGGCCGGGCGACCGCGCCCCGCGCGAGCAGCGACTCACGCAGCGCGAGCCAGCACGCGGCCAGGACGGGCGGGGCGGGCGAGTGCAGGATCACGGGCGGCGCCAGCATGCCGAAGTCCCGCTCGACCTGCGCGTACACCCGGCGGACGAGGTCCGGCGCCGCGTTCGGGCGCACCGGGGCGACGTGGCGGACCTGCGCCAGCGTGCCCGGCAGCGTGGCGCGGGTGAGGACGGCCCCCATCTCGGCTCCTCCCCTACCTTCTCGTCAGGCTCGGCAGCAGGTCGGCGACCCCGCGGCGGCCGCTGGTCCCGCCGTCGGGGGCCGGCGCGCCGTAGGTGACGTCCACGCCGCGGTCCTGGGCGGCCCGTACGATGCCGGGGATCGCGCGCTCGGCGAGCGCCGCGATGGTCATGGCCGGGTTGACGGTCAGCGCGCCCGGCACGGCGGAGCCGTCGGTGACGAAGATGCCCGGATGCCCGCGCAGCTCGTTCCGGTCGTCGAGGGCGGAGGTCGCGGGGTCGTCGCCGATGCGGCAGGACGACAGCGGGTGCACGGTGTAGGCGCCGATCACGTCGTTGGTCCAGGCGGTGACGGTGGCCAGGCCGTCGCGCTCCAGGATCTCCTTGACCTCGGCGTCCGCCATGGCCCAGGCGCGCAGCGTGGTCTCCGCGGGGTCGTACTTGAGACGCCCGACGCCGAGCATCTGCTGGGAGACGCGGTCGGCGTTGCCCTTGGCGGGCGGCGGGCCGAAGACGCCCTCGTTGGCGTCCTCGATCATCTGGAAGATGATCAGCCAGGACTGCCAGCGGCGCAGCATCTCCTTCTTCTTCACGCCGAACCAGGTCGACTCGCCCGGGGCGGCGTCGGCGACCTGCGCGAGGATGGTGCCGAGGCCGGGCGGGAAGTAGAGCTGCTCCAGCGAGTAGCGGGTGAACTCGGGCAGCGAGCCGTCGAGCCGGTCCCAGTTCGCCACGGTCGGGCCCTTGCCGATCTGGTTGGCCGCGTACGCGAGGCCGTCGCCCCGGGACAGGCCGAGCACGTCGCGCACCCGGTCCTCGTTGAGCACCGCGGTGTTGAGCCGCTCGCCGTTGCCGGAGAAGTAGCGGCCCACGGCGTGCGGCATGGCGCCGAGCGTCGCCTCGCTGCGCTGCAGGATGACGGGAGTGGCGCCGGCCCCGGCCGCCAGCACGACGATCTTGGCGTCGATCGCCCCGCCGTCGTAGCGGATCCGGTAGTCCTCCTCGTCGATGAGGTCGTAGTGCACGCGGTAGGAGCCGTCGTGGTTGCGCTCGATCCGCTGCACCTCGTGCAGCGGGCGGATCTGCGCGCCGTGGGCGAGCGCCGCCGGCAGGTAGTTGGTCAGCAGCGAGCGCTTCGCGTCGAAGCGGCACCCGGCCATCATCCAGTTGCAGTTGACGCACTTGGCGTTGTCGATCGCCACCGGCACCGGGTTGGCGGTGCGGCCGGAGTGGTCGCAGGCGGCGGCCCACAGCCCGCCCGCGTAGGTGACGTCGTTCCAGTCCTGGGTGGTGACGGGGATGGACTCCGCCACCCGGTCGTACCAGGGGTCGAGGGTGTCGCGGCTGACGGAGGCCGGCCACATCCGGCGGCCGATGGTTCCGTGGCGCTCGAAGACGAAGCGCGGCGCGCGGGGCATGGCGGCGAAGTACACGACGCTTCCGCCGCCCACGCAGTTGCCGCCGAGCACGCTCATGCCGTCGCCGACGACGAAGTCGAAGGCCCGCGTGTAGGACGAGCCGAGCTTGAAGTCGTGCTCGAAGTCCTGCGCGCCCAGCCACGGCCCCCGTTCGAGCACGACGACGCGGGCGCCGCCCGCGGCCAGGTGGTAGGCCGCGATGGCGCCGCCGAAGCCGCTGCCGACCACGAGGACGTCGGTGCGTTCAGTGCTGGTCATGCGGGGCTCCCTGAGGGGGTCGTGTCCGGGTGCAGGCGAGCCAGGGGCCTGCCGTAGGAGTGGGCGGGAAACCGCCACAGGCCGTCGTCGCCGGGACGGGCGATGCCCATCGCGAGCAGCCCGGGATGCCCGGCGGCGATCGCCTCGGCCGTGCTCGTGTGCGCCGCGGAGTCGTAGGCCATGTTGCTGAACAGCGCGAGCAGGACCCAGAACGCCTTCTCCGGGTGGTCGGGCGCGGTCAGCCGGCGCACCAGGGCGGTCCGGTGCTCGAAGGACAGGGCGACGAACGGCGGCACCGAGTCGTCCAGCGTGAGCCCGTGCTCCGCCGCGTAGTCGCGGGCGTGGTCGCCGAGCAGCCGGGCGTAGTCGTCCAGGCCCTCCGTGACGCCGGTCGCGTTCCATTCGAGCAGCTCGATGGCCCCGGCCTGCACCGCGCCCGCGCCCTCGGCCGCGCCGGCCACGGCCAGGTCGCCGGGGTGCCTCTTCTCACCGGGGACGATCGTGTCCGCGAAGGCTTCCAGTGTGCTCGTCCTGGGGTTGTCGTCTGCTGGGGCTCGCGGCGGCATGGGCGTTCCCTCGTGTCTCAGTTCGACTCAGGTCACCTTCATCGTCCGGGCACCGCCGCGCGCGCCGCATCTTCCGCGTTGCGCGGCGCCGCCGCGTCCGTGCCGTCCGCGGCGGCCGTCAGGGCCGTACGCAGGGTGGCCAGCGCGCGGACCGTCTGGCTGCGGACCGTGGAGCCCTCGCTGCCCATCGCCGACGCCGTCTCCTCGACGCTGCGGTCCTCCCAGTAGCGCAGGACGACGGCGGCCCGCTGCCGGGGGCCGAGACCGGCGAGCGCGTTCATCAGCAGGATGCGGTCGACCACGAGCGTGTAGGGGTCGGCCGGGGGTTCGGGCTCGGGCGGCAGCTCGTGCAGGACCTCCCGCGACCACCGGTGCGACCTGCGGTCGCTGTAGACGAGCCGGATCATGATCGCCCGCGCGTACCCGGAGATCCTGTCGTGCCGCTCCAGCCTGTCCCAGTGGCGGTGGAGGGCGATCAGGGTCCGCTGGACGAGGTCCTCGGCCTCGTGCCAGTCCGAGGTGAGCAGGAAGGCCGTGCGCCGCAGCGCCGGCCAGGCCTGTCTCGCGTAGCGCGAGAACCCGTCGTCGCGAGCCTCGGCCATCCGCCACACTCCCCATAGGGCGCGTCCCCTGCCCGCGGGCGGCGACAGGAGCGCGCGGCCCGCGGCCTGGGCCAACGGAGCCAGAATTCGCCGCCCCAACCTGGCGTCACAACCCCTATCCGGACCCCCTGTCCCCTATCCGGAAATCTGGGGTCCCACAATCGCCGCGAGCGATTCCCGCGCCCGCCGGATCCCTTTACGATTTCGTCGTGACCGGCCGGCGGACGAAAAATGGAAGACTGCTCGCGATAAGCGACCTCCATGTCGCCCACCCGGAAAACCGGGCGCTCGTGGAGTCGCTGCGTCCCGGCGCGCCGGGCGACTGGCTTATTGTCGCCGGCGACGTCGGTGAGCGGATTTCCGACGTCGAATGGGCGCTCGCCACGCTGCGGGACCGTTTCGCGGCGGTTGTGTGGACGCCCGGCAATCACGAACTGTGGACCACGCCCGGCGACCCCGAGCCCCTGCGGGGCGAGGAGCGCTACCGCCGGCTCGTCCAGGTCTGCCGCCGGATCGGGGTGCTCACACCCGAGGACCCCTTCCCGGTGTGGACCGGGGCGGGCGGCCCGGCGACCGTGGTCCCCCTGTTCCTCCTGTACGACTACAGCTTCCGCGACCCGCACACCACCAAGGAGGAGTCGCTCGCCCAGGCGTATCGGCTGGGCGTCGTCTGCACCGACGAGATCCTGCTCGACCCCCACCCGTACCCCAGCCGGGAGGCGTGGTGCCTGGCGCGGCTGCGGGAGACCGAGGCGCGGCTCGAGGCGCGCGACCCCGGACTGCCGACCGTCCTGGTCAACCACTTCCCGCTGCTCCGCGAGCCCACCCGCGTGCTGCGCCACCAGGTGTTCGCCCAGTGGTGCGGCACCGAGCACACGGCCGACTGGCACCTGCGCTACCACGCGTCCGCCGTGGTGTACGGCCACCTGCACGTGCCGCGGACGACATGGCACGACGGCGTCCGGTTCGAGGAGGTGTCGCTCGGCTACCCGCGCGAGCGGCGCCACCACGCCGGGCCGCCGGCGCCGCGGCAGATCCTTCCCGCCGCGGCGTAGCACGGGCACACCGCCCGCGTGCCGCCACGCGGCACGGCGGACACGGAAAGCGACCGGACGACCACCCGAACGAAATTGTCAAATTAATTCCCGTTTCCATGCAGCGCCGGGCCCCTCCGGCCGCATGTAAAAGAACGAAAGACCGGAACGAGGCGGCCGGAAATCGGAGGGCGCCGCCGTGAATTCCGGGCGACGAGCATTCCACGAAATCCGCGGGCGGCACGATATCGCGCGCGCGGACCCGCCGATCCGATTCAGGATCGCTCACCAGACGCCTCCGGACGCCGGGAGGAGTAATGGACGACGTAATCGAGCGAGCCGCGCTGAGGGTGATCGAGAACATGCACGAGAACCTCGGCGAACCGATCACCATCGACGACATGGCCCGGGTGGCCATGTTCAGCAAGTTCCACTTCTCGCGGGTCTTCCAGCGGGTCACCGGACTGTCCCCGGGACGTTTCCTGTCGGCCGTGCGGCTCCGCGAGGCCAAGAGGCTGCTGTCCTCGACGGTGATGAGCGTGACGAACATCAGTCACCAGGTGGGCTATTCGAGCGTGGGCACCTTCAGCTCTCGGTTCACCAGCAGTGTTGGGCTGTCCCCGAGCAGGTACCGCGTGCTCGGAAGCGTGACGCCGCAACTGCTCGCGGCCGGCCGTGGCGCCACCCCCTCCGGTGCCACGGCGACGATCGCGGGCGAGATCTCCTCGCCGCTGCCGGACCGGCCGGTCTTCGCCGGGTTGTTCCCCGAGCGGATCCTCGGCGGACGCCCGGTCTGCTACACCCTGCTCGACCGGCCCGGGCCGTACGTGCTGGAGAACGTGCCGCCGGGGCGGTGGCACCTGATCGCGCAGTCGGCCGCCGAGGGGCACGAGGACGCCTTCGGCATCCCCGGCGGCGAGGACGAGGCGCAGTGCATCGCGTGCAGCGGGCCGATCACCGTGCGGCCCGGCGCGGGAGCGCAGGTCGCCGACGTCCGGCTCCGGCCGATGCGCCCGCTCGACCCGCCGGTCCTGCTGGCCCTGCGCGACCTGTTGTCGCCGGTGGGCGCCGCCAGGCAGGCCTGCTGAACGGCGCACTCACGCGGCTCCCACGCGGCATCGAACGCGAAGACGGCCGGGCGTCACCGCCCGGCCGCTCGCTTTTCCGCGGTTTACCCGCGCGCGGTTCCTACACGCTGTGCACGGTCATCGGCAGGCCGCCGCGGACGCGCAGCGACAGCATCGCCTCGGGGACCACGGGACGGCCGGGCACATGGGTCAGCCGCAGCTCGCGGGAGACCATCGCGAGGACGAACGTCGCCTCCATCATGCCCAGGTGGTTGCCGACGCAGAACCGCGGTCCGGCGCCGAAGGGGATGTAGGCGTAGCGCGGCCGGCCGTGCGCGCGGTCCGGGTCGAACCGCTCGGGGTCGAACCGCTCGGGGTCGGTCCAGTACGCGGGGTGCCGGTGCAGCGTGTACGGGCTGATCATGACGTCCGCGCCGGCCGGCACGTGGTAGCCGCCGACCTCGTCGTCCCGCTGGGCCACCCGGGTCAGCGCCCACACGGGCGGGTAGAGACGCATCACCTCCTCGATCACCATGGCGGTGTACCTGAGCCGGTGCAGGTCGTCGTACACCGGCGGCCGGTCGCCGAGGACCTCCACGGCCTCGGCGCGCAGCCGCTCGCGCACCTCCGGATGCCGATCCAGCAGGTGGAAGGCCCACGACAGCGTGCTCGCCGTCGTCTCGTGCCCGGCCAGCAGCAGGGTGACGAGGTCCTCCCGCATCCGCCGCCGCGCGGGCCGGGGATCGGCGCCCCCGGGCGAGGCGAGCAGCCGGGTCACGACGTCGTCCCCGCCGTCCGGATGGCCCGCCACCAGGCGGTCGGCCACCCGGTACAGGTCACGGCGGGCGCGGCGGAAGCGCAGGTGCCCGGGCAGTGGCAGCCACAGCGGCACCATGCTCAGCGACACCATCTCGAACATCGCCTGGTCCTGCATGTCCTCGAAGGCGTGCCCGAGGGACTGGAACCGGTCGAGGTCGGCGCCGAGCAGGGTGCGGCCGAGCACGCCGAGGGCGAGCCGCGTCATCTCCCCCGCCAGGTCGACCGGCGGCCCGCCCACGTGCGCCCGCAGCCGCTCCACCAGGCGCGCCGCCTCGCCGGCGATCACGGTGTCCTGGCGGGCGATCCGCTTGTTCTGGAACATCGGCTGGACCGTCCTGCGCTGGGCGCGCCACACCTCGCCTTCGCTGGTGAGCAGCCCGTCCCCGATGACCCGCTTCGCCTCGGCGAGGCCGATCCCCTTGTGATAGGCCGCGCTGTTGTCGGCCAGCACGTGCTTGGCGTGGTCCGGGTGGTTGAACAGGTAGATGCTCTTGGGCCCGATGGTCAGCCGTACGGCGTCGCCGTACGCCGCGGTGGCCGAGGTGAGCAGCCCCAGCCGGTCACGGACGAGCCGGAGGAACAGCCGCGGCGTGGCCGTCACCGGAGGGCCGGGCGGCGCCACCGGGGCGCCGCCCGTGCGGGTCCGGGGCGGGGCGAGGACGGCGCGGCGGCTCGTGGCGCTCACGCCGGCACCCCCGGCCGGTCGGTGAGCTCCTGGAACCGGCCGCGGTAGACCAGCAGGCCCTCCCGGTCGGTCTGCTGCTCCATGGACAGCACCTTGCCGAGGAAGATCGTGTGGTCGCCGCCGTCGTAGGTGCGCCACAGCTCGCACTCGAACCTGGCGACCGTTCCGGCGATCAGCGGGACCCCGGTCAGGTCGCCGGGCAGCCACTCGACCTCCTCGAACTGGGCGGCGCCCAGCGCGCGGTAGCGGTTGGCGAAGTGCCTCGCCTCGCTCTCCTGGTTGGCCGCGAGGACCGAGACCCCGAAGAAGCCCGTCATGCTGAGGCATTGGTGCATGACGGCGGCCCGGTCGATGCAGACCAGCACGAGCGGCGGGTCGAGCGAGACGGAGGCGAAGGAGTTGGCGGTCATGGCGTGCGGGACGGACCCGCCCGTCGTCACCACGGTCACACCGGTGGCGAAGGCGCCGAACGCCCGCCGCAGCGCTTTGGCGTCGTTCACCTGGCCGTCGATCTGCAGGGATGATGCCGTTGATTGGTCGACAGTCACGCTGACCTCCTGTGGTTAGGACGCGTACGGTTCGAGCGCCCTGACCAGCGACTCGGGAACCCGGGCGGGCGCGGTCCGGGTGTTCGGCCCGCGCATGCAGGCCACGCGCTGCCTGCCGCGGGCCACGAGCGTCTCGCCCTCGCCCGGGTTGAGCCGCACGTAGTCGAAGCTGAACTCGACCTGCGTCTGGGCGAGATCGACCAGGCGCATCCGGATGGACAGCTCGTCGAACGCGGTGATCTCGGCGAAGAACTCGCAGTCCACCTTCAGCGTGAACAGCTTCAGGTCGTCCTGCAGGTCGGCGAGCACCTCCGGCGCCCGCTCCTTGAGGAACATCTCCCGGCAACGTCCCTGCCACCGCAGGTAGTTGACGTAGTAGACGTTCCCGACGAGGTTCGTCTCCTCGAATCCCACGGTGTGGAGGTATTCGTAGTAGTCGCTCACGCCCGCGACCGCCCTTCGGTGAGAACCGCGATCACTACCGGCCCCGCGACGTCCCGCAGGGAGGTGACGAGCGTCGCGATCCGCGCGTCCCCGGCGTCGACGACCGCCCACGAGCCGGACACGGCGCCGGCCGCGAGCGGGGTGTCCTCCGGCAGGCCGGCCCGCCGCAGGGACCGCACCCCGGCCAGGACCCGCGCGGCCGCGACCTCGGGGGCCTCGCCGGTGAGGGCGGCGACCCGCTCGGCGACCGCGGCGTTCGGCCCGAGGGCCTCCCGCCACCGCTCGTCCCCCTCCCCGGACGCGGTCACCTCGGCGATCTCGCAGCCCAGCGGCCCGGCGCCGGCGACGCACAGCGTCACCCCGGCCCCGTGTGCCGCCGACACCGCGACGCCGTCGCCGGCCTCGCCGTCGATCTCCGGCTCACCGCCGGGACCGGACCGCACCTCGACGGGGCGGCCGAGCGCCCGGCCCAGCCCCACGGCCGCGCGGACGCCGAGCCCGGCGGCGCCGTCCGGCCCGCCCGGCAGGCCGGGTTCGACCACGACGGCCACCCGGTCGCCGGTCAGGTCCTCCAGCGTCCGCTCCAGGTAGGAGCCGAGCAGGGGGGCCACCCAGGGCCCCGTGCCGCCGTCCTTCTTGCGTACGGCCTGCAGGGTCAGGCCGTCCCACCGCTCCACGACGGTGCCGTCCTCGGTGCGGACCGCGATGTCGTAGACGTAGGTGTCGCCGTCGCGCTCGCGTTCCGTCGCGCAGTACCGCAGCGCGCCCGCCTCCGCGAGGGCGGGGCCGCCGGGACGCACCCGTTCGATCCCCACCGGCAGCAGCGTGGCGTCCGGCACGCAGACCTGGTTGCCGTGCATCAGCGCGTCCCGCGTGCCCGGGTCGCCCAGGAGCAGGGTGTCCGGCAGGTAGCGGGCGAACCAGTCCCCGTCGGCCAGCGCGGCGACGTCGGCGTCCACGTGGCGGGCGGCGGCGCGGTGGTAGCGGCGCAGCCGGTGGAACCGGCCGCCCTGGAACAGCAGGTCGCCGTACATCTCCCGGGCCGGGTCCAGCGTCACCGGGGGAAGCCCCTCGGCGACCTGGCCGGGCGGCCCGTCCGCCACCGGCTCGCCGGTGTAGCGCAGCCGGGCGCGGAAGTGGTCCACCTCGAAGCCGGTGTCCGAGCTGCGGATCGCCGCCTCGACCGTGTCGTCGCCGGTGACCGTCGCGGCGATCCGCAGCGTCGTGCTGCCGGCCGGCGGCACCACGATCGGCCGCAGGAACCGCGCGTCCTCGATCGCCGGCGTCTCCCGCCGCCCGGTGGCCGCGTACGCGACCTGGGCCATCGCCTCCATCCCGAAGACGGCCGGGAACAGCAGGTTGCCGTCGAGGAGGTGGTCGGCGAGATAGAGATCGGTGCCCGAGTTGACCTCGACCTCGGTGACGAGCTCGACGCCGTGGTAGCGGACCAGCGGGCGGTCGACGAAGCGCAGCAGGGGCAGCGGCGGCTCGTCCCTGCGGACCGTGCCGATTCCCTCCGTGCGCCCGCTGATCACGACGACGACGGGCGAGGCGGGATCGGCGACCAGCCTCCGCATGATCTCCACCCCCTGCTCGGGGGTGATCGGGGCGATGCCCTTGCGGGTCAGCCCCTCGACCACCGACAGGCGCTCGCCCATGCCGACGTCCGACCAGACCGACCACTCCATGCAGACGGCGCGGCAGCCCGGGTGCTTGTCGGCGACCTCCCTGGTCAGGTCGGCCAGCCACTCGTTGGCGGTGGCGTAGTGCGCCTCGCCGTGCAGACCGGCCCTGCCGATGATGCTGCCGAAGGTGACCAGCAGGCGCAGCCTGCCGGGGTCCACCACGTCGAGCACGTTGCGCAGCCCGCCGACCTTGGGGGCGAACGTCCGCGTGAAGGCGTCGGCGTCGAGGCCGGCGAGCCCGGCGGGCTCGTTGCGGCCGGCGCCGTGCAGGACCGCGGTGACCGGCCCCAGCTCCGCCTCCAGCTCGGCGATCCCCCGGCGCACCTGACCGGGGTCGGTCACGTCGGCCCTGGCGTACCGCACGGTCACCCCGGCCTCGGCCATCCGCGCCAGGGTCGCGGCGAGCTCCGCGTCGCCGGCCGGGTCGGAGCGGCCGAGCACGGCCAGCTTCGCGCCGCTGTCGGCGGCGACCGCCAGGGCGCACTCGGCGGTGATGCCCTTGCCGCCGCCGGTCACCAGCAGGACGTCCTCCTCGCCGAGCGGCTGGGCCTGGGCGGCCGGCCGTACCGGCAGGGCGCGCAGCGTCGGCACCCGGCGCACGCCGTCGGCGTCGTAGTACGCCTCGGCGAAGGCGGTGGTCGCCGCCACCTCGGCCACCACGCGCCCGACCGCCTCCGGCACCGCGGGGGTGTGCACGACGGTGGTGCGCAGGTGCGGCGCCTCCAGGTGCAGCGTCTTGGCGAGCCCGGCCGCGCCCCGGTCGTGCTGGACCAGGACGAACCGGGTGCCGGGCGGGCCGGCCAGGGCGGCCTTGGCGCCCAGCAGCGCCTGCTCCAGGTGCTCCTCGGCGCAGTCCGGGGGCAGGCACACCAGCACCCCGGAGCCGACGTTCCCCTCCTCGAGCGCCCGGCGCAGCGGCTCGGCGATCGGAGACGACCCGGCGGCGTACAGCCGCCACCGGCCGCTGTCCCCGGGGCCGGTCCTCGCCGGGAGCGGCACCTCGTCGAGGTCGACCGCGAACGGCCTGGCCCAGTCGGCGGCGCCGGCCACCGTGGCCGCCGGGGCGGCGGCCCGGCCCTGCGGCTCCCGCGTGAGCCGGTCGAGCGCCTCGGCCAGCTCGCGCAGGCTCGCGGTGGCGAGGTTGGTGGGGGCCTGGGCGGCGGGCACCCCCAGGCGCTGGACGGCCTGGTCGATGATGTGCATCACCGTGACCGAGCTGAGGTGCAGCTCGTCGAGCGGCCTGCTGTCCTCGCTCACCATCTCCAGCGGCAGTTCCGCCCGCTCGGCCGCGAGACGCCGCAGCAGGTCGATGCTCGACCCGGCGTCGGCCGCGGCGTCGCCGGAGACCACGGGGGCCGCCGGCACGGCGGGCGGCGCGGCCTCCCCGGCCGCGTGCGCCCGCGTCGCCGCGACGGTGACCCGGGGGGCGGCCTCCGCCGGGCTGGCGAAGAAGCGGAACTCCGCGCCGACCTCCAGGGGCCGGACCAGCCGGCCGTGGAAGAGGTCCTCCAGGAGGACGGGTACGCCGGTCACGTAGGCCGCGCCGGCCACCCGCAGCAGCCCGGCCAGCGACTCGTCGTCGGTGTCGAGCGCGACCGCGGGCACCTCCGTCGCCGCCGCGGCCAGACCGGCGAGCACCCGGCCCGGACCGACCTCGACGAACAGGGCGACGTCCTTGGCCGCCCGCTCGACCGCCTGGGTGAACCGCACCGGCTCGGTGATCTGCCGCCGCAGCAGCTCGCGCAGGTCCGCGCCCGCCGGCAGATCCTCGCCGGTCACGGTGGAGACGATCCGCCGCCCGACCGGGCCGAACTCCTGCCCGGCCAGGTACGCGCCGAACGCCTCGGCCGCGGGCGCGACCAGCGGCGAGTGGAAGGCGTGGGACACCGCGAGCGGCGTCCAGTTCAGGCCCGCGTCGGAGGCCCTGCGCCCCGCCTCCTCCACCGCGTCGGCCGGGCCCGCGACGACGGTCTGGCTCGGGCCGTTGTATCCGGCGATCACCACCGGCAGCCCGGCGATGAGGTCGGCCACCGTCTGCGGGGTCGCCCGGATGCCCGCCATGGTGCCCGAGGAGCTGTGCTCGGTCATGGCCCGGCCGCGGGCGGCGGCCAGGCCGAGCAGCGTGTCCTCGTCCATGGCGCCGGCCCACTGCAGCGCCGACAGCTCGCCGAGGCTGTGGCCGACCGCGACGTCCGCCTCCAGGCCGAGGAGGGACAGCGCGCGCAGTCCCGCCATCGAGCCGGTGACGATGCGCGGCTGGGCGACCGCGGTGGCCACCATGTCCCCCGAGGACGGCAGCGCCGCCCTGGCGTAGATCTCCTCGACCTCGGGGAAGCGGCGGCGCAGAGCCCCGCCGCTGGTGCCGCGGCCCGAGCCCTGCCCGGGGAAGAGGAAGCCGATCCGGCGGGGGCCGTCGGCGTGGCCGAGGAAGGCCCGGCCGTCGGAGGCGAACAGGCTGGTCTCGCCGCCGTCGAGGGCGGTGAGCACCCGCCGCAGCTGCCGCTCGGCGTCCTCGGGCGAGGAGACCACCACCGCCGCCCGGTAGGGCAGCCCGCGCAGCTCGCGCTGCAGCGTGACCGCCAGGTCGGCGAGCTGCGCGTACGACAGCCGGGTCACGAAGTCGGCCAGCGTGGCGACCCGCTCCCGC
>NZ_JBFAOO010000077.1:0-33302 GCF_040675265.1 Microbispora sp. NPDC049633 | reverse complement strand
GCCGCGGACGCCCTCGAGCACAAGCGTGAGGTGCCTGCGCCAGCCACCGGCGCCGGTCATGTTGGCCATGCCCGGGCCGGGTCGTCGGGGTCGGCGAGAAGCTGGAGCACCGACGTGCCGTGCTCGAACGTGCCGGTCACCTCGAACACCGAGGCCGCCCACGTTCCGTCGTCCTCGCCGAGGACCTCGCGCAGCTGCTCGGGGGTCCAGACGTAGAACAAGCCCTCTCCGTGCGTGCCGTCCGGTCCCTCGCTGTCGGCGTCGAGAGCGGAGGCGAACCCGCCCTCCGGCGTGCGCATCTCCCGCAGCAGCCATTCGGCGGTCTCCAGGACCACCCGCCTGGCCAGGACCGATCCGGTCGCGCGCCACCAGTGGGCGTAGACCCGCAGCAGCAGCGCGTTGTCGTAGAGCATCTTCTCGAAGTGCGGCACGACCCAGCCCGCGTCGACGGAGTAGCGGGCGAAGCCCCCGCCCAGCTGGTCGTACATGCCGCCTCTGGCCATCGCCTCCATGGTCGCCTCCGCCATGGCGACGGCGTCCCGGGTGCCGTGCCGCAGCAGGAACTCCAGGACCATGGACGGCGGGAACTTGGGCGCCCCGCCGAATCCGCCCCGCCGCTCGTCGAAGCCGTCCGCGAGGTTGCGTACGGCGAGGTCGAGGGTCTCGGCGGTGGGCACCGGGCCCGACGGAGCCCCGGTCTGCCCGGCGAGCGCCTCCACCACCTTCTCCCCCTGGGTCAGGACGCCCTCCCGGTCCTGCCGCCAGGCCTGCGAGACGGCGTGCAGCAGCCGCTGGAAGTGCGGACGGGGGAAGTAGGTGCCG
This sequence comes from Microbispora sp. NPDC049633, assembly GCF_040675265.1. Lineage (NCBI taxonomy): Bacteria > Bacillati > Actinomycetota > Actinomycetes > Streptosporangiales > Streptosporangiaceae > Microbispora > Microbispora sp. NPDC049633. Next base: position 32,480 of record NZ_JBFAOO010000077.1, on the reverse strand, counting down.
GCGTAGAACGGATTCCCGTCAGGGGTGGCGAAGACCGTCATCGGCCAGCCGCCCTGGCCGGTCATCGCCTGGACCGCGCCCATGTAGACGGCGTCCACGTCGGGCCGCTCCTCGCGGTCCACCTTGACGTTGACGAACATCTCGTTCATCAGCTTCGCGGTGGCCTCGTCCTCGAACGACTCGTGAGCCATGACATGACACCAGTGGCAAGCCGAGTACCCCACGCTGATCAGCAGGGGAACGTCGCGCCCGCGGGCCTCCGCGAAGGCGTCCTCGCCCCAGGGGAGCCAGTCCACCGGGTTGTCCGCGTGTTGCAGGAGGTAGGGAGAGGTCTCGCCACCCAGCCGGTTCATAGGGCCAGCCTCTCACACCGCCGGCAAGGGCGATCCGGGTGCGGATCGGCTCCGGGGGCCGATCGCCGTGATGCGGAGTGGTTAGTTCTCCCGGGTGGAGCTGTTTGTCATGTCGGGGGAACGCGCGGGAGACCGCGGGGATGTGTTCCGGCGCGTCCCGGCGTAGGCTCACAGGACGTGGGCTTGGATCTGGACTTCGCTGTCAGGCACTCGGGACGCCCCGCGGCCTTCATGACGCGGCGCGACGTCGCGCGGGTGCTGCTGGCCGTTCCGTCCGGGCAGGCCCTGGTCGCCCTTCCCGACCTGCGGCGACAGCTGCTCGCGGCGGGCAATCCGCTGTCGACGGTGTTCTGGGATTCGGCCAAGGCCGTGCTGACGAGCATCGAGTCCGGCGTCGCGACGGTCGGCGACGTGCAGCGCTGGCTGGAGTCCAGCGGCACCGAACCGATCATGCTCACCCGCAGCTACTTCCTGTGGCCCGAGGAGAGCGAGCGCGGGCCGGTGGCCACGGAGATGTACGAGCGGCTGGTCGAGTTCCTGGAGGAGCGGCTGGCGGCCGGGGAGATCGACGCGGACGCGCTGGCCGCCGGCGACTCCGCCGCCCGGCACGCCTACGAGGAGCTCCAGGAGCGCTGGCTCGGCACTCCGCTGCCCGACGGCCGGGTGCCGGGCGTCGTGGTCAACGACGAGCAGGACCGGGAGCTGTACGCCGCCTGGGACGAGGAGGAGGCGTTCGCGCTGAGCGAGCTGCGGCGGGTGCTCGACGACCTGCCGGAGCCGCCCTTCCCCGCGGACGACCTCCGCTCGGCCGCCCGGCGGCTGCGCGTGACGCTGACCCGGCCCGGCTACCCGGGCAACGTGCTGCGCGCCTGCGCCGGTCTGGAGGACGGCGACCTGCCCGAAGGGGACGAGGACCTGTGGCTCACCGTCGCGGCCGGAATCGCCGCGCCCATCTCGGACCTGCCGGACGAGGAGGACGCCGCCCGGTTCTTCGACATGGAGGGCGAGCTCAGCCACGAGGACTCCATACTGGCCTCGCTGTGCGCCATCCACCACGCCGACTGGCTCGCGTCGGTGATCACCCTGGTCCGGTACGGCCCGGGGGTGCTCGCCTCGCCCGAGCGGATCGCCCGGTTCATCGCCGACTCCGAGGACGTCGACGTGGACCCGGACGAGCCGGAGGACCTCGAGGCGACGGAGATGCTGTTCACGGCGGTGACGCCGCTGTGGGCGCATCTCGGGATCGTGGACCGGTCGGAGGTGCTGACCCCGCTGGGCTGGTGGGGCCTGCCCAAGGCGCTGGAACGCGCCTGGTCCTCAGGCCCCGCGCTGCCCGACTGACGGTCCCGCGTACCCGATCGGCTGACTGCCCGGCGCACCCGCCCGGCTGACGGTCCCGGCCGGGCGCGGTCCCGGCCTATTCCGGCGTGTCGACGAGGCCGCGGTAGTCGTCGTCCACCAGCTCGCGGTATTCCGGATGCTTCTCGATGTACCAGGCCACGAACGAGCACAGCGGCACGACCCGCAGGCCGGCCGCCCGTGCTTCGTCCAGGGCCGCGCCGACCAGCATGCCGCCCAGCCCTCGGCCCCCGAACTCGCCGCGCACCTCGGTGTGCGTGAAGACCATCGAGCCGTCCCGCAGCCGGTATTGCGCGAACCCGGCGAGCGTGTCGTCGAGCAGGATCTCGTAGCGCGACGCGGCGTCGTTGTGACCCACCCGCGCGTCCGTGCTCACGCCTCGGGCCCGTTCCCGCGCTGTTCGTCCTCGTGGCCGTCGTGCGGCACCTGGATCTTCCTCATCTGCTTGTTCATGTTCTTCAGCAGGAAGAACAGGGCCACACCGATCCCGGCGACGACGAGGAAACCCAGGAGACCCGGCCCGTAGCTGGTTGCATCCACGTCCCCAGCTTACGAGCAGGCAGGGGTGACCTCCGCGTGGATCCCCGCGAACAGGTCGTCCTCCGGCAGCGTGGTGTCCACGAGCGACCGCGCGAGGTGGTAGTCCTCGGTCGGCCAGATCTCCTGCTGGAGCTCGCGGGGGCAGACGAACCAGAACCCGTCCGGATCCACCTGGGTGGCGTGCGCGAGCAGGGCGAGGTCGCGGATCTCGAAGTACTCCGCGCACGGGACCTTGGTGGTGACCTCCCACTTCTGCGGCCGGTCCTCCCACCGCGCGATCCAGTCGGCGTACGGCGAGCCCATGTCGCGCTCGGTCATCGCGTTGTGCAGCGCCTCGAACCGCTCCCGCGTGAAGCCCATGTGGTAGTAGAGCTTCAGCGGCTGCCACGGCTCGCCCGTGCCCGGGTAGCGGTCGGGGTCGCCCGCCGCCTCGAACGCCTCGATCGACACCCGGTTGGTCATGATGTGGTCGGGATGCGGGTAGCCGCCGTTGTCGTCGTACGTGAGGATCACGTGCGGCCGGAACTCCCGGACGGCGGCGACGAGCGGCGCGGAGGCCACTTCGAGCGGCTGCAGCGCGAAGCACCCCTCGGGCAGCGGCTCGTTCTCGTCCTCCGGCAGCCCGGAGTCGACGAAGCCGAGGAAACGCTGCTGCACGCCGAGGATCTCGCGCGCCTTCTCCATCTCCTGGCGGCGCACCTCGCCCATGTTCTCGAGGATGTCGGGCCGGTCCATCTTGGGGTTGAGGATCGAGCCGCGCTCACCGCCCGTACACGTGACAACGAGGACCTCCACGCCCTCCGCTACGTAGCGGGCCATCGTGGCGGCGCCCTTGCTCGACTCGTCGTCTGGGTGCGCGTGCACGGCCATCAGTCTCAACGGTGCACTCACGGCTCTCCTCATGGTGTCCTCTGGCTACGGAAAGAGGTTAGCTTCTATGTGACCGTGTGTTCCGGACCCGGCTGGCCCGCGTCACGGCACGGTCGACTTGTGGGGACGATCGTCTCGCACAACACCGACAATCCTCAGGGAGATTCCGCGATGCCCACGGATGAGGCCGGCGGCCAGGGGACACGCCCGGTGCTCGGCACCCCGGACGATTTCCCGCCGCGCCCGGCGCGACCGGCCCGGCTGGTGCCGTACGTCGTGATCGCGCTGATCGTGGCGGTGATCGCGGGCGGGTGGGGCTTCGTCATGCTCCGCGCCAACGGGAATCCGTCCGTGAGCGCGGACGTCATCACCTTCGACGCGAGCGCTCCGGACTCCGCCGTGATCACCTTCACCGTGCACAAGCCGGCCGACCGGGCGGCGACGTGCCGGATCCAGGCGCTCGACACCAAGCACCTGGAGGTCGGCAGCCGTGAGGTCGGCATTCCCAAGGGCCGGTCGGACCTCGAGTTCACCGAGCGGCTGAGGACGAGCGCGCAGGCCACAGCGGTACATGTCGACTACTGCGATCTCGTATAGTGGAATCTTTGGGGAAGCGTTCGAAGGCGTTATCTTGACAGCCTTTCGAGTCACTTACGGAAACAAGGAGAGCCCGTGGCCGTCTCCCAGAACGACAACGTCACCTGGCTGACGCAAGAGGCGTACGACCGCCTCAAGGAGGAGTACGAGTACCTTTCGGGCCCGGGTCGCACGGACATCGCCAAGAAGATCGAAGCCGCCCGGGAAGAGGGTGACCTCAGGGAGAACGGCGGCTACCACGCCGCCAAGGACGAGCAGGGCAAAATGGAGGCCCGCATCTTCCACCTCCGGCAGATCCTGGACAGCGCCAGGGTCGGCGAGGCTCCCCGCGCCGAGGGCATCGTGGGTCCCGGCATGACCGTGACGGTCCGCTTCGACGGCGACGACGAGGAGGTCACCTTCCTGCTGGCCTCCCGCGAGGAGAGCGGCGCGCCCATCGACGTCTACTCGCCGAACTCTCCCCTCGGGTCCGCGATCAACGGCAAGAAGATCGGGGAGAAGGCGACGTACACGCTGCCGAACGGCAGGCAGAACACCGTCGAGATCCTCGAAGCCGTTCCGTACATCGGCAACTAGTCCGTTTCCGCCCCGGCCGGGAATTCCGCTGTCGTTTGCGGTATTCCCGGCCGTGCGGCAATCTCGTCCTGGACCGGACCATTCGCCACGGGAGGGGTGAGATCGTGCTCGAACGCCGAGCGCGCCCATCCACCCGGTTAGGCAGGAAGCTCACGAGAGCCGTGTCCGAGGCTCGCCAGGATCTCGCCTACCGCCCACGGCTGCCCCGCCCGGGGCGCCTGCGCAGGACGGTTCCCCTCATCGCCGTCTCGCTCGCCACCGTGCTGACGGTCGACGTGCTCGTGCTCGGCGAACTCACGTCCGGCTCCCGGGATTCGGGCGTGGTCGCGTCCCTGTCCGAGCGGCGCGCCGGCAATCGCTACGTGGCGGCGGCACGGCAGGCCCGCGACGGAGTGTCCCCGACGCCGGCGCGGCAGGCTCCGGCCGCCCAGACGGTGACGCGGCAGCCGGTGGCTCCGCTGGGGCGGCTTGTCCGCCCGCACCTGTTCGTGGTGGCCAACCGGCCGCTGCCGCCCGAGGTCGTGGAGAAGGTGCGCCGGGTCAAGGGCGTGACGGCGGCCGAGGTGACCGGCGCGGCCGATGTGGCCGTGGACGGCAAGCGCGTGCCGACGATGGGCGTCGACCCGTCCACCTTCCGCTCGTACACGCCGAAGGTGACGGCATCCTCCGACGAGCTGTGGCGCAACATCGCCGCCGGCGACATGGCGGTCTCCTTCGAGCTGGGCAACGACGGCGGCGTGCAGCTCGGCTCGCAGGTCCAAAGCGGCGGCAGGCGCCTGCGCATCGGCGCGTACGCCACGGTGGGCATGGGCGCGATCGCGGCGATCGTCTCGAAGGGGACGGCCACCGCGCTCGGCATCCCGGACGGCAACGCCCTGGTGGTGAGCGCGCCGAAGGTCGACTCCCGCAAGCTCCGCCTCATGCTGCTGAAGATCCTGCCCAAGGGCAGCCAGGTCGCCACGATCAACCCGGTGGTGGTGACGCCCAAGGGCCGGACGGTGTGGCCGCAGACGGCGTTCATGTCGGCGGAGCAGCTCAAGGTCGCGCTCACGGCGGCGGTGAGCAAGCTCGGCCGGCCGTACGTGTGGGGCGCCGAGGGGCCCGACACCTTCGACTGTTCGGGGCTCGTGCAGTGGGCGTACGCGCAGGCGGGCGTGCGCATGCCCCGCGTGACGTACCAGCAGTGGGTCACCGGGCCGCAGGTGCCGCTGTCGCAGGCGCAGCCGGGTGACCTGCTGTTCTGGCGCAACGATCCGACCAATCCGGGATACATCTCGCACGTCGCCATCTACTGGGGTAACGGGAAGATGTTGCATGCCCCGCGCACCGGTGACGTCGTGAAGATCGCCGACGTCTACACCAAGAACCTCGCCGGGGTCGTCAGGGTCAGCCCGCAGATCTCCGCCCGTGTCCGCTGACCCCGGACGCGGGGAGGCCGGTCAGATCGGCAGCCCGGCCTCCAGGTAGCCGAGGGCCTCGTCGAGCAGCGCGGGCAGGGGTGTCCGGCCGTCCTGTTCCACCCACGTGAATATCGCCGGGAGCATGACTCCCATGACCGCGCCGACGAGCGTCCGTACGGCGGGGCTGTGGGGGTCGCGGCCCGCCCGCTCGGCCACCGCGCCCGCGAGCATGTCGATGGTGGCGAACAGCCCTTCGACCGTGCGGGCGCGCAGGGCGGGCACGGAGGCGGACAGCTTGGTCCGGGCGAGCACCTGGTCGAGCTCCTCGGCCCCCATCGACTCGAACGCGGTGCGGAACGCGGCACGCAGGGCGGTCAGCGGGGGCAGGCCGGCCGGCTGTGCCTTGAGCGCCTCCATCAGGATCGGGTCGTAGTCGTCCTGGGTGACCACGTCCTCCTTCGTGGGGAAGTAGCGGAAGAACGTGCTGGGGGAGACCTCCGCCGCCTCCGCGATCTGCTCGACCGTCGTCGCGTCGTACCCCTGCTCGGCGAACAGCCGCAGGGCCTGCTCCTGGATGGTCCTGCGGGTCTTCGCCTTCTTGCGCTCGCGCAGGCTCGTGACAGCGCGGTCGGAGGGGGACGAGGTCCGATCAGCGCGCCGGGGTGAGCTCATGCCCCGATTCTGCCGTCTTTCCACGCCCGGCCGTACTCCCCGGTAGGAACACGGCCACCAGGACGGCGGCCAGCACCGACGTGGCCCCGCACACCAGCAGGACCAGGTCCATGCCGTGCACGAACGCCTCCCTGGCGGCGCTCAGCAGCGCGGCGTCCTCCGCGCGCGCGGCCAGGACCCCCGCGGCCGTGATCGAGTCGGCCGCCGCCTCCGGGACCCCGTCCGGAAGATCCGAGGCGTACGCCGCCGAGAGCATGCTGCCGAGACCGGCCACGCCCAGCGCGCCGCCGACCTGACGCACGGTCTGCAGGGTCGCCGAGCCGGAGCCCGACCGCTCCTCGGGCAGCGTCGCGAGCACGCCGTCCATGGCGGGGACCATGGCGAGGCCCACGCCCGCGCCGATGACGGCCAGCCAGGCCGCGACGTAGCCGTACGCCGAGGACGCCCCGCCCGACACCGTGGTCCCGGCGCCCAGGAAGAACCCGGCGGCGAGCACGACCAGGCCCGCCGGCATCACCACGCGCAGCCCGATCCGGGCGGTGAGCCGCTCTCCGGCCAGGCCGCCGGCCATCAGCCCGGCCACCATGGGGATCACCCGTACGCCGGTGCCGAGAGCGTCGTGCCCGAGCACGGCCTGCAGGTGCTGGGGGACGACGAACAGCACGCCCGACATGCCGAGGCTCACGAACGTCGCGCCCGCCGCGCCCCACACGAAGACCCGGCTGCGGAACAGGCCGAGGTCCATCATCGGCTGCCGGGCGCGGGCCTCGACGCGGACGAACACCGCCAGCAGCACCGCCCCGGCGCCGAGACCGCCCAGCACGGCGGGGTGGCCCCAGCCGCGTGCCGGGGCCTCGATGACGCCGTACACCAGCGCGGCCAGGCCCGTCACCGACAGCAGCGCGCCGGGCACGTCGGTCTTCGGCGCGGCGGGGTCACGCGACTCGGGAATGAACGCGGCCACCGCCACCGCCGCGACGACGATCATCGGGATGTTCACGAGGAAGACCGAGCCCCACCAGAAGTGGTCGAGCAGGTAGCCGCCCACGACGGGGCCGAGGGGCAGGCCGAGCGCCATGGCGGCCGTCCACACGGCGATCGCGCGCCCACGCTCGGCCGGTGGGAAGACCACCGGCAGGATCGAGGTCGACAGCGGCATGATCACCGCGCCGCCGGCGCCCATCAGCGCGCGGGCCGCGATCAGGGCGCCCGTGCCGCCCGCGTACGTCGCGACCACCGACGCGACCCCGAAGGCCGCGAGCCCGGCCAGCAGCAGGCGCCTGCGGCCGAATCGGTCGCCGAGCGCGCCCGCCGGGAGCATGAGCGCGGCGAACGGAATCAGGTACGCGTCGACGATCCACTGCAGGTCGCCGGTCGAGGCGTGCAGGTCGGCCGCGAGCGTGGGCAGCGCCACGTTGAGCACCGTCGCGTCCATGCCGATGACGAGGGCGCTCAGTACGAGGGCGCCGAGCGCCCACCAGCGAGAAGTGAGAGAAGCCATAATTTGAAAGTAACTCTCAAAAAGTAGCTCCCGTCAATATCGGACTCCGGTGAGGCGGCGATGTAATGTTGATTACATGAATGCAGACGAAGAACTGAGCGCCTGGTTCGCCGGCCGGCTGCCCGAGGGCTGGTTCACCGGGGCCCCCAACGTCGTCGTCGACCGCGAGGAGATCGGCGTGCTCGGCACGCTCCCGCCGCTGTCGGTGGCCGAAGGGCTCCCCGACCTGGAACGCGCGGCGGCCGTAGAGGGGTACGTCGAGAGGTTCCGCGAGGAGACCCGCGAGCGCAGGATCGACATCGCGAGGGAGGCCGAGCACCGCTTCCGCCGCAAGGTCTCCTGGGGCGTCGTCGTGGGCGGCGAGACGGTGATGTTCACCACTCTCAGCGTCCCGGTCATGACCCGGCTGCGGCAGCCCGAACGGCAGGTCCTCGACACACTGGTCGCCGCGGGTGTCGCGCGCAGCCGCAGCGACGCGCTGGCCTGGTGCGTCCGGCTCGTCGGCAAGCACACCGACAGCTGGCTCGCTGACCTGCGCGATGCCCTCCAGCACGTGGACCGGATCAGGGCGGAAGGGCCCGGCCGATTGGACTGAACCAATTCGCGCAGAGGTCTGGACCAATTGAATTGGCCTATACCAATGTGTAACGCCGGCGAGGCGGGTAAGGGGGAGAAGGACGTTTTTTTCCAACAGGGCCAGAGTGGGTAAGGTCCCACCACATCACGGCCACTGCCTGCGGTGACGCTGTCAGAGGCCGTGCAGCCGAGAATGGCGCCGATTTAATGGAGTGGAAACGCGGTGGTCTACTCCAATTGGATCCGGAGGCCATTCATCGCTCATGATGCTCTGGCCCTGAGAGATTAAGGAGCCGCCCCCGTGTCCATTTCAGTAGAGGTACCGACGCCCACCACGCACAGCGATCTGGCGGCCTGGGTGAGCCGGATCGCGGAGCTGACCCAGCCGGACCGGATCGAATGGTGCGACGGCTCCGAGGCCGAATGGACGCGCCTGACCAACCTGCTGGTGGAGCAGGGCACCTTCAAGCGGCTGGTCAAGCGTCCGAACAGCTTCTACGCCGCCTCGGACCCGAGCGACGTCGCCCGGGTGGAGGACCGGACGTTCATCTGCTCCGAGCGCGAACAGGACGCCGGCCCCACCAACAACTGGATCGCGCCCGACGAGATGCGCCGGACGTTCGCCACGCTGTTCAAGGGCTGCATGCGGGGCCGGACGATGTACGTCGTGCCGTTCTGCATGGGTCCCCTGGGCGGGAACATCTCGCAGCTCGGGGTCGAGATCACCGACTCGCCGTACGTCGTCGTGTCGATGCGGATCATGACCCGCATGGGTGATGAGGCGTTGCGCCTCATCGAGGAACGCGGAGCGGCGCGAAAGGCCCGAGACAGCGAGGCACGAGCCGGCGAGGGCCGCAGCGAGCGCGACCATGAGCACAGCGATTTCGTCAAGGCCGTCCACTCGGTGGGCGCCCCGCTGGAGCCCGGCCAGGCCGACGTGCCGTGGCCGTGCAGCACGACCAAGTACATCAGCCACTTCCCCGAGACCCGGGAGATCTGGTCGTACGGTTCGGGCTATGGCGGCAACGCGCTGCTGGGCAAGAAGTGCTACGCGCTGCGCATCGCCAGCGTGATGGCCCGCGACGAGGGCTGGCTGGCCGAGCACATGCTGATCCTCAAGCTCACGCCGCCGCAGGGCGAGGCGCGGTACGTCGCGGCGGCCTTCCCGTCGGCCTGCGGCAAGACGAACCTCGCCATGCTCCAGCCCACGATCCCGGGCTGGAAGGTCGAGACGATCGGCGACGACATCGCCTGGATGCGCTTCGGCCCCGACGGCAGGCTCTACGCGATCAACCCGGAGGCCGGTTTCTTCGGTGTCGCCCCCGGCACGGGTGCGTCGACGAACGGCAACGCGATCGAGACGCTGTGGGGCAACAGCATCTTCACCAACGTCGCGCTGACCGACGACGGCGACGTCTGGTGGGAGGGCCTCACCGACGAGCCGCCGGCGCACCTCGTCGACTGGAAGGGCCGCGACTGGACGCCGGACTCCCCGGAGCCCGCCGCCCACCCGAACGCCCGGTTCACCACTCCGGCCGAGCAGTGCCCGACGATCGCCCCCGAATGGCAGGACCCGGCCGGGGTGCCGATCTCCGCCATCCTGTTCGGCGGCCGCAGGGCGACCGCCGTGCCGCTGGTGACCGAGTCGCTGAGCTGGCAGCACGGTGTCTTCCTGGGCGCCAACGTGGCCTCGGAGAAGACGGCCGCCGCCGAGGGCAAGGTCGGCGAACTGCGCCGCGACCCGTTCGCGATGCTGCCGTTCTGCGGCTACAACATGGGTGACTACTTCGCGCACTGGGTCGAGGTCGGCACGATGACCGATCCGGAGAAGCTGCCGAAGATCTACTACGTGAACTGGTTCCGCAAGGACGCGAACGGCCGCTTCGTGTGGCCGGGCTTCGGCGAGAACAGCCGGGTGCTCAAGTGGATCGTCGACCGGCTGAACGGCGTGGCCGACGCCGTGCCCACGCCGATCGGCAACCTGCCGGCCTCGCTCGACACCGAGGGCCTCGACATCGCGCCCGAGGACATGGAGCTTCTGCTCAGCGTCGACCCCGAGGTGTGGCGCGAGGAGGCCGCGCTGATCCCGCCCCACTTCGAGACCTTCGGCGATCACATGCCGGAGGAGCTGTGGGACGAATACCGCGCCCTGGTCCAGCGGCTCGGCTGAGTCCCGCCCACAGTTCGCGCCCCGTCGTCCCGGCACGGAACTCTCCCCGTGGGAGGTTCGTCTAGCGGATAGACGGGGCGCGGGCCGTCCGGCCCGGTTCGGGGTCCCCCTCTTCTCCCCCGGAGGAGGGCGCACGTGGAACTGGTGCTCGTCGTCGCCGCGGCGATTCTCGCGGCACTCATCGTCACGACCGCTCTCGCCGTCGGCCGGGAGCGACGCGAAGCCGGGTCCGGGCCCGCAGTGCCAGGGTCCGGCCTCGACACCTATGAACTGGCCTATCTCGCGGGCGGGCCGCCTCAAGTGGTCATCACGGCGCTCGCCGCGCTGTCCGTCCGCGAGCAGGTGCGGGTCGCGCGCGGCGGCAGGGTCACCGCCGTCGCCGGCGCCCCCGCCACCTCCGCCGATCCCGTCGAGCAGTCCGTCCTCGACCTGGCCACGCGGGCCGGCGGGGCGAGCGCGGCCGAGGTCAGGCGCCGCGCGGGCGACGGCTCCGCGATGGCGGTGCTGAAGGAACGCCTGCTCGCGCGGGGCCACCTGCTGCCCGAGGGCTCTGTGGAGGGCGCGCGCCGCCTCAACGCACGCCTGCGCGCCCTCGCGGTGCTCGCCCTCGCCGCCGCGGTCGTCACGCTCGTGCTGATCCTCTTCATCGGGACCGTCACCGCCTCCGCGGAGAACTGGGCCGCGGTCGCGATCGCCGCGGTCTCCGGCGGATCCGCACTGATCGCCTCCCTCACCTACGCCGCGTCCCTGCGAAGTCCGCTGAGCCCCGCGGGCGAGGAGGCGCTGCGGCAGGCGCGCGAAAGGCACCCGAGGGGTGCCTTCGCGCAGGGCACCGCCGGTGCGCTCGGCGTGGGCGGCGCGGCGGGTCTCGCCGTGGTGACGCCCATCGCGCTGTACGGCCTGGGCGAGCTCGGTGACCCGCACCTCGCGGCCCAGATCGCGACCGACGAGGTCCTCGTGCGCCGTCACGTCGACGGCGGGGCCTCGGGCGGTGACGGCGGCGGGTCCGTGGGCTGCGCGTCGAGCGGATGCGGCTCCGGCGGCTCGCATGCCTGCGGCGGCGGTGGCGGAGGTGGCGGCTGCGGCGGCGGCGGGTGCGGCGGCGGGTGCGGCGGTGGCTGAGCGCCGGTTCGGGAGGTGGCTGCCGTCCGGCAGGCGTCCCCGCAAGCACGCCGCCGGCCACGGTGCCGGTCCCGGTGCCGGCCTCAGCGCCGGCCTCAGCGCCGGTCGCAGCGCCGGTCGCAGTGCCAGGCAAGGTGCGGGTCTCGGTGTCGGCATCGGCTGGCGGCCGGAGATCGACCTCACGGTGGAACGGCTGCCCGGTGTCGGGTTCGTCGAAGTGATCGCCGAGAACGTCGATCCGGCCCGGCTCCCCGAGTCCCTGACCGTGTTGCGGGCCGCCGGGGTGCCCGTCGTGCCCCATGGCGTGGGCCTGGGCGTCGGCGGGGCGCACCGTCCCGATCCGGCCCGGCTGGCGCGCCTCGCGGCCTGTGCGCAGGCGTTGGACGCGCCTCTCGTGAGCGAGCACGTGGCCTTCGTGCGGGCCGGGGGCGTGGAGGCCGGTCACCTGCTGCCGGTCCCGCGCACCCGGGAGGCCCTGGCGGTGATCGTGGAGAACGTGCGGGAGGCGCAGGACGCGCTTCCCGTGCCCCTCGCGCTCGAGAACGTGGCGGCCCTGTTCGGCTGGCCGGACGACGAACTGACCGAGGCGCGGTTTCTCGGCGAACTGGTCGAGCGTACGGGCGTGCGGCTGCTGGTCGACGTGGCCAACCTCTACACGAACCAGGTCAACCTCGGTCTGGACGCGCGGCGGGCGCTCGACGCGCTGCCGCTGGAGGCGGTCGCGTACGTGCACGTGGCGGGCGGGCACGCCCACGACGGCCTCTGGCACGACACGCACACCGCCTCCCCTCCCGCCGAGGTGCTCGACCTGCTGACCGAGCTGTGCGGCCGGGTGACGCCGCCCGGCGTGCTGCTGGAGTGGGACGACGCCTATCCCGGCGACGGCGCCCTGGCGGGCGAGCTGGGCCGGATCCGGGAGGCGATGGCCCGTGCCTGAGCCGGCGACCTCCCGGAACGCGCGGGCCGCGCTGGCCGCCGCCCAGGCGGAGCTGGTGGCGGCCCTGGTCGCGGGCGGACCCGTGCCGGACGGCTTCGATCCCGGCAGGCTGGCCGTCCAGGCCCGCGGGCTGCTGGCCAAGCGGCGCGGCTCGGTCGCCCGCGCCGCCCCCGACCTCGCCGAGGCCCTCGGCGCCGAGTTCGCCGGTCTGTTCGCCGTGTACGCCGCCGGACACGTGAAGCCCGAGGGCGGGCCGAGGGCGGACGCGCGGGACTTCGCCGCCTGGCTGCGGGCACGCGAACGCCCCTGACCGTGCGACCCGGGTTACTCCGGCCGCGCCCTGGAAAGCCTCTGAGGAGAGGGCAGGGCATGCCGGTTCGCCCGCGATAATTGGTGATCGAGCCCCACCGGTCGCGAGGAAGAGGGTTACATGAGCGTGCGCGATCTCGTGTACAAGCTGTACGAGCGCAGGCTCGAGCGGAAGCTGTCCTCCGATCAGATCCCCCGTCATGTCGGCGTCATCGTGGACGGCAACCGCCGGTGGGCGCGGGCGATGGGGCTGCGGGACGTCAGCCGGGGCCACCAGAAGGGCGCCGACAAGATCTCGGAACTGGTGGCGTGGTGCCGCGAGGCCGGCGTCGAGTACGTGACGCTGTGGCTGCTCTCCACCGACAACCTCGCCAGGGACAAGGCAGAGCTGGAGCCGCTGCTCCAGGTGATCGAGAACCTCGTCCAGGATCTCGTGGACCAGGGATGGCACCTCAACCCCATGGGCTCGCTCGACCTTCTGCCCGATCACACGGCTCGTGTCCTCAAACACGCAAAAGAAACCACATCGCATCGTCCAGGCCTGATTGTGAACGTTGCCGTTGGGTATGGAGGAAGGCGTGAGATCGCTGATGCGGTGCGCTCCCTCCTCCAGGAGCATGCCAGCAAGGGCGCGAGCATCGAGGACCTCGTCGAGGTCCTCGACGTCGAGCACATCGCGGAGCATCTCTACACGCGCGGCCTGCCCGACCCGGATCTCGTCATCCGGACCTCGGGAGAGCAGCGACTCTCCGGATTCCTGCTCTGGCAGAGCGCCCACTCCGAGTTCTACTTCTGCGAGGCCTACTGGCCGGACTTCCGCAGAGTCGACTTCCTGCGGGCGCTCCGCTCGTACGCCGCACGGCACCGTCGGTACGGCTCCTGAGACGTTACGTGACGAGCTTCTTCCAACCAGCGCAAACCTATTGGGCTGGGGAGATTCGTTACGTACCGTGGTAGCTGAGCGGTCGTCGAGGAGATCGGCGGCCATCACCTCGGGAGAGGGCCCGTCCTTGCGCGACCACCATGCGAGGAGGGCCGGAGCCCCGGTCTGCCCTCGCAGGTCACGGGCCCGGTCCGTTCACCACCAGTCAAGGCAGGGTGCCCACCTCAGGCGCCCGGGGGAGAACGCGTGGCAGTGTCCTCGAGCAACCCGTCCACATCCCGCACCTACGTTCTGGACACGTCCGTCCTGCTCGCCGACCCGGCGGCGATGAGCCGCTTCGCCGAGCACGAGGTCGTCGTCCCGATCGTCGTCATCACGGAACTGGAGGCCAAGCGCCACCACCCCGAGCTGGGCTACTTCGCCAGGGAGGCGCTGCGCTTCCTCGATGACCTCAGAGTGCGGTACGGACGGCTGGATGAGCCCATGCCTATCGGCGAAGGGACCATCCGCGTCGAGCTGAACCATAGTGATCCGTCCTGCCTCCCGGCGGGCTTCCGCATGGGAGACAACGACACCCGCATCCTCACCGTCGCCCAGAACCTGGCGGTGGAGGGCAAGGACGTGGTGCTGGTGTCGAAGGACCTGCCGATGCGGGTCAAGGCCGCGTCCATCGGCCTCAGCGCGGAGGAGTACCGCGCGGGCATGGTGGTCGAGTCCGGCTGGACCGGTATGGCGGAGCTCCAGGTGACCACGGAGGAGATGGACGCCCTCTTCGAGGCCGGCTCCGCCGACATCGACGAGGCGCGCGACCTGCCGTGCCACACCGGCCTGCGGCTGCTGTCGAGCCGCGGATCGGCGCTCGGGCGCGTCCTGCCGGACAAGTCGGTACGGCTGGTCCGGGGCGACCGGGAGGTCTTCGGGCTGCACGGCCGGTCCGCCGAGCAGCGCATCGCGCTCGACCTGCTGATGGACCCCGACGTCGGCATCGTCTCGATGGGCGGCCGCGCGGGCACCGGCAAGTCCGCGCTCGCGCTGTGCGCGGGCCTGGAGGCGGTGCTGGAGCGCCGCCAGCACCGCAAGATCATCGTGTTCCGGCCCCTGTACGCCGTGGGCGGCCAGGAGCTGGGCTACCTGCCCGGCACGGAGAACGACAAGATGGGCCCGTGGGCCCAGGCGGTCTACGACACGCTGGGCGCGGTGACGTCCCCCGAGGTCATCGAGGAGGTCATCGACCGGGGCATGCTGGAGGTCCTCCCGCTGACCCACATCCGCGGCCGCTCCCTCCACGACGCGTTCGTGATCGTGGACGAGGCGCAGTCGCTGGAGCGCGGGGTGTTGCTGACCGTCCTGTCGCGTATCGGGGCCAACTCGCGGGTCGTGCTCACCCACGACATCGCCCAGCGCGACAACCTGCGGGTGGGCCGGCACGACGGCGTCGTCGCGGTGGTGGAGAAGCTCAAGGGCCACCCGCTGTTCGCCCACATCACGCTGACCAGGTCCGAGCGGTCGCCGATCGCCGCCCTGGTGACCGAGATGCTGGAGGACATCACGCTCTGAACCCCGTCACGGGGGGAGATGGCCGTCCTTGGGGGCCAGATCCCAGAACTCCTGACAGGTGTGGGTCTTGAGGGGCCCGTTCCTGTCAGGAGTCGCGTGAGCGATCTCCACGGCCCAGATCTCCGGGCGCAGCCGCGCCGTGCAGGTGATCTGGGCCATGGCGGTCCTGGTGATCTTGAAGCCGGCCACGAACAGCCGCACCCGCAGGCTGAGCGTGTTGTCGGGGTCGTTGCGGGCGTATCTCACGAGCTGCACCTGGGTCAGCGTGAGCCCGGTCAGCGCCGTGGACAGCCGGTTCGACGACCGTCCACTGGCTTTGAACAGGGCGTCGAGCACGTCGTTGACGTGCGGCGACCGGGCGGCGACCCGCGTCGGCCGCAGGCGGCCGTTCCGCAGCAGGTAGATCGTGACGAGGGTGGGGGTGCCGCTGATGACCGGCGCGGGACCGGCGTCGGTCACCCCGGTCGGCGCGACCCCGCAGGCCGCCGCCGGCGTCACGAGGAGCCCCGCGAGCAGGGCCGCCAGCACCGTTCTGGATTTCAGCGCGTTCATGGCTTGGGAATCCGCAGCAGGAAGAGGGTGCCCGGCTCGCACCGCTCGGCCGCGATCGAGCCGCCGTGCAGCTCCGCGTTGGCCTTGGCGATGGCCAGGCCGAGGCCGCTGCCCGCGCTCCTGGCCCGGTCGGTGCCCGCCTTGTAGAAGCGGTCGAAGACGTGGGGGAGGACCTGCTCGGGGATGCCGCTCCCGTGGTCGCGCACGGTCACCTCCAGCCACCCGTGGGCCTCTCCGCCGACCGCGACCCGCGCGCTCACCACGACGGGCGGCGCGCCGTGGTTCAGCGCGTTGCCGACGAGGTTGGCCACCATCACGTCGAACCTCCGGGCGTCCAGGGAGAAGGTGAGCCCGACGGGCACGGTGAGCTTCACCCGGTCGGCCCAGCCCCGCACCTCCAGGCAGTCGGCCAGCGTGTCGCCCACGTCGACGGTCTCCCGGCGGAGCGTGGCGGCGCCCGCGTCGAACCTGCTGATCTCGATGAGGTGCTCGACCAGCACCCGGAGCCTGTCGATCTCGCGGACGACGATCCGCACGGCCTCCCCGGCGTCGTCCGGCAGGTCCTCGGCGTCCTCCGACAGCATGTCCGTCACCGCGGTCATCGCCGTCAGCGGCGTGCGCAGCTCGTGGGAGACGTCGGCGACGAACCGCCGGGACGTCGACTCCAGCGTCCGCAGCTCGGAGACCGTGTCCTCGAGCGCCGCCGCCGTCTCGTTGAACGTCGCGGTCAGCTCGGCCAGCTCGTCCCTGCCCCGTACGGGGAGGCGGACGTGCAGTTCTCCCGCGCCGAGCGCGCGGGCGGCCGCGCCCAGCCGCCGTACGGGCAGCAGCACCCGCCGGGCCGACAGCAGGGCCAGGGTCAGCGCCAGGACGAGTGTGATGCCTCCGGCCTGCGCGAGCGCGTTCCTGAGGCGGGTCAGCACGGCCTCCTCGTCCGAGAGAGGCACGAAGACGTAGGCCGTCAGGCCCGTCGGACGCAGCACGCCGTCGCGGTTGGCCCGCTGGATCTGCGTGGCGACGATCAGCCAGGCCTGGTCCCTGAACAGCACCCTCTGGTGGACCAGCCGCCGCGCCGCCTGCCAGCGGAGCTGGTCGGGCACGTCGGTCATGGTGAACTGGGCCCCGGTGTTGGCACGCCGGTGGCCCCCGTAGGTCACGATGACGGTCCGCTCGGGGGCCTCCAGCGCCCGCACCACCCCGTCGAGGTCCTCGTCGGTGACGGTCGTGTCGCTCGGCCAGACCACGTCGCTCGCGCCGATCGGCAGCGTGATCCTGGAGAGCGTCTCGCGCACGTCGGCGACCGCGCCCCGCTCCGCGCGCTCCAGGAGTCCCCGGCGGACGATCTGGTATCCCAGCCCCGCGACCATGGCGGACGCGGTGATCGCCACCAGGAGAAAGGTGATCACCAGCCGGGCCCGCAACCCGGTGGGCACCCAGGTCATGGCGGGGTCATGGCGGGCTGAAGCGGTACCCGAAGCCGCGCACGGTGTGGATGTAGACGGGGTCGGCGGGCACCGGCTCGATCTTGGCGCGGATGCGCTGCACGCACGCGTCGACCAGCCGGGAGTCCGCCACGTGCGTGTGGTCCCAGACGGCGCGCAGGAGGTAGCGGCGGTTGAGGACCTGGCCGGGGTGGCGGACGAGTTCGAGCAGCAGGCGCAGCTCGGTGGGGGTGAGGTGGATCTCCTTGCCCCCGAGGCTCACCTTGAGGGCCCCGCGGTCGATCACGAGGTCGCCGAAGGTGAGGCGGTCGGGCGAGGCCGACTCCAGGCGGCGCAGCACGGCGCGGATGCGGGCGTCCAGCACCCGCGGCTCGACGGGCTTGACCACGTAGTCGTCCGCGCCGGCCTCCAGCCCCACCACCACGTCGAGGTCGTCGCCCCTGGCGGTCAGCAGGATGACGGGCAGCGGGTCGAGCCTGCGGATGCGGCGGCACACCTCGACCCCGTCGATGCCGGGCAGCATGACGTCGAGGATCGCGATCTCGGGACGCCGGGAGCGTACGTGTTCGAGGGCCTCCTCGCCCGTGGCGTACGCGGTCACCGAGTGGCCCTGCCGGGTGAGCGCGAGCTCGAGTCCGGCCCGGACCGAGGGGTCGTCTTCGACCAGGAGGATGCCTGCCACTCGGTCATTATGGGGCGGACCGCACCAATTCCCTATTTGTCATGGTCCTGTGAACTGGTTCGCACCTCATCGTCAAGAAGCCGGAGCACGCTGGTGCCGGGAGGCCACGCCGCTTGACTCCGCGTAAAGTGTGACCAAAGTCACATGTCATGGGAAAGTCCATGTGATCGGTGGTCGGGTCAAGGCGTCACCAAACAGGTACCACGAATCGGTTGCGGACCACCCCCCAACACAGGGCAAGCTCATAAGCCGTGAGCTCTGGTCAGCAGTTGAAGGATCGCCCCCGCGCCTCCCGATCGCGGCGGGGAGGAGACGACGGTTCCGGCCCCGGCTGGCTGACCATCAAGCGCGTCGCCATCCTCGGAGTCACCGTGGCCGCGCTCGCGGGCGGGACGACCTGGGTGGTCCGCACCTCGGTCGAGAACAACAGCGCGCCCAGGAAGGTGCTGGAGCCGGACAGCTTCCTCGCCCTCGACCCGAACGCGCCCGACCCCGAGGCCGACATCCTCAAGGAGAACGCGGTCCAGGCGCTGCGCAAGGACAGGCTGGAGCGGACCCGCGACCGGAAGGGCGGCCTCGACCCCGTCGACATCGTCGAGAAGGCCCCCGGCGGCGGCGGCTTCAACCCGGCCAACTTCCCGCCCGGCTCCACGCCCGACCCGGGCAGCAACAAGGCCGTCGGCAAGGAGATGGCCGCGGCCCGCGGCTGGTCCGGCGCCGAGTGGGGCTGCCTGGAGCGCCTGTGGGACAAGGAGAGCCACTGGAATGAGCGGGCCATGAACCGCTACAGCGGCGCCTACGGGATTCCGCAGTCGCTGCCCGGCAGCAAGATGGCGAGCGCGGGCTCCGACTGGCAGACCAACCCCGCCACGCAGATCAAGTGGGGCCTCGGCTACATCGCCGGCCGCTACAAGACTCCCTGCGGCGCCTGGGCGCACTCCCAGTCCACCGGCTGGTACTAGCCGGCGCCTGATCGCGAAACTCTGGTCAGGGTTGTTCGACCTTTCGACAAGCCCGCGCGTCCGGCGGGGGGTCGCACTGCACCCTTGGCCTCATGGGTGTGAAGGTCAGCGTGGTTATGCCCGTGTCCAACCCCGGGCTGTCGAACGACGCCTTCGGCGCGTGTGTGCGTTCGGTGCTGGAGCAGTCGCTGCCGCCGGAAGAGTACGAGGTCATCTTCGCGGACGACGGGTCGACGGACGGGACCCGCAGGCGGCTCGACGCGATCGCCGGGCAGCGCGACAACGTGCGGGTTCTGCACCTCGACCACAGCGGCTCGCCCGCGCGCGGCCGTAACGTCGGCCTGTCGGTGGCGCGCGGCGAGTACGTCTACCTGCTCGGCCAGTACGACAGGCTGGAGCCGCGGGCCCTGGAGCTGATGTACGACAGGGCGGTGGAGACCGACGCCGACGTGCTGATCGGCAGGCTCGCCGGCCAGGGGCCGCCGGCGGCCGCCTTCGTCCGCGACCGGGACCGGGCGGACGTCCTGCGCGACCACCTCCTCGCGCTGCCGACGGCGCACAAGCTGTTCAGCCGCGACTTCCTGGAGACCTGCCAGCTCCGCTTCGCCGACCGGCCGCTGTCCGAGCAGGCCTTCGTGACCAGGGCGTACCTCGCCGCGAAGGTGATCGCCGTGCTGGCCGGGGAGATCTGCTGCCACCTGTCCCCCCAGGAAGAGGAGGGGCCGGACGGCGAGGCGCTCTTCGACGGTCTCAACGCCGTCTTCGACGTGGTGGACGCCTACACCGAGCCGGGCTCGCAGCGCGAGCGCATCCACGCTCACTGGTATCGGACGCTCGGGCTGCGCCGGCTGGCGGGCGCGCGCTTCCTCGCGGCCGGGCCGGACGAGCGGATGGTCCTGTTCTCCTTCCTGCGCCGTTTCACCCTCGACCGCTTCCCCGCCGCGCTCGACGTCCACTTGCCCGCGCACCTGCGCGCCCGTACGGCGCTGCTGCGCCAGGACCGTCTTGACGCGCTGGTCGCCCTCGCCGAGGCGTCCCGGGGCACCAGACTCAGCGCGGAGCTGCGGGAGCTGCGCTGGGACCAGGGCGTGCTGCTGCTCGACCTGAGCGTGGAGGTCCTGCGGGCCGGCGGCGCACCGTTGTGGCTGCGGCAGCGGGACGACCGGCTGCTGTGGGCCCCGCCCCCCGCGGTCGAGGGCCTGCTCGACGGCCTGCTCGACGACGAGGGCGCCGACATGACCGACGCGGTGCGCAGGGCCCGCATCGAGGTTTGCGTCCGCCACGTGGAGACAGGGGTGGTCCACTCCCTGCCGGTCACCTGCTCGGTGGGCCGCGCCGCCCTGGGCGACCGGGCGCGGGGCGGCCAGGTGCGCGTCTGGGTCAGCGGCCAGGCCCGCCTCGACGCCGGAGCGGCGGCCCTCGGACGGCCGCTGCCGGCCGGGCTGTGGGAGGTCCACGTGCGCATGCGGGGCGTGCAGGCGGGCCGCACCCGGGTGGCGCGCCCCGCCCTGCCGATGAGCTGCGCGGGCGCGCTCGCCGGGGAGCCCAGGCGCCTCGTGGTGCCCTGCTGGTCGGAGCGCGGCGAGCTGGGCGTGTGCGTGGAGCCGAAGTCGTTCCCCGAGTCGATCGCGCTGGTCTCGTCCCGGGCCACAGTGGCCCGGCAGGAGGGGCACGTCTTCGTCGTCGTGCCCGTGCCGTACGTGCCGCCGAGCGGCGGGCCGCCGGCCGAGCTGGTGCTGCGCGAGCAGGACGGGCGCGGGCGCAGCATGGTCGTGCCCGCGCTGGTCGAACCGGGGATACCCGGCAGGGTGGCCGGACAGCTCGTCGCCCGGGTGCCGGTGAGCCGGATCGGCGGGGACGACTGCCTCGGCCCGGGGTCCTGGCGGCCCGCGCTCCGGGTCGACCAGAGGGACGTGGACCTGCTGTTCGGGCTGGCCGTGCGCCGCGGCGGGCAGGTGTCCGTCCTGCCCGCCGGGGCGTCGCCGCAGGCCCCCTCACTGCTGCGGCGCATCGCCGTACGCGTCCTGCGCGACCGCCGGTAGCTACCCGCCGGCTACCGGCGCAGGTGCGCGAGCAGGGCCGCGCGGAACTCCTCGGGCTTGTCGAGCTGCGGCCCGTGGCCGGCGCCCTCGATGACCACCTCGCGGTAGACGCCGTAGCGGTCCAGGGCGGCCCGCGTCTGGGTCACCATGGGCTGGGCGGGCGTGCCGTCCCAGCCGGGCACCGCGCCGATCGCGCCCAGGTGGGCGAGGTCGAACAGCGACGTGTCCGAGACGATCACGTCCTGGTCGCCCCTGATCCACAGGATGGGCGGCTTCGGGTCGATCTCGTGCAGGTCGTCGATCCGGAAGTTGGGCGGCGCGATCGTGTTGAGCACGCCGCGCTTGCCCGGGGCGATGTTCGGCCAGGCGTCGGAGGGCAGGGAGTCGCCCGGGTAGTGGTCGTCGCCGATCCGGGTGGACAGCATCGACTCGACGTACGCGTCCTCGTCCTCGCCCAGGTCCGTGCCGGGGGCGACGTACGTGGCGCGCAGCACGTTCCGGGGCGAGACGGGGGAGTCGGCCGACCGGTCGCCCGCCCGCAGCGCCGCCACGAAGTCGGGGTTGGCCGCGCCGCCGCCGGCGCCGACGCCGTCGGAGCCGGTGAGCACGCCGTCCGGGCCGACGGTGCCGCCGAAGCCGTACGGCGAGACGGGGTTGACCAGCGTCACGCTGCGGGCCGCGGCGGGCCGGTCGCGCAGGGCCTGCATGACCACCCCGCCGCCGAGGCTCCAGCCCACCAGGTGCGCCGGTCCGATCTGGTCGAGCAGCGCCAGCACGTCGTCGGAGTAGTCGCGCACGCCCCGGCTCGCGTCCACCGGCTCCGGGTCGGAGTCGCCGAATCCGCGCAGGTCGACGGCGTACGGACGGAAGCCCTCCGCCGCGACCGCGGTCATCGTCGAGCGCCAGAACGCGCTGGAGGAGACGTTGCCGTGCACGAACAGCACCGGGTCGCCCGACGCGCCGGGGACGGACAGGACGTTCAGCGTCAGCCGCGGCGTGCCGACACGCTCGGCGGATATGGCCAGGGTCATGGTGTTGCTCCCAGTGTGCAGGTGTTCTCGAGGTCGCCCGTGGCAGGGCGGGGCAGGGTGGCGCTCGGGGGCGGCGGCGTGCCGGTGCCGATCCACGCCTCCAGCGCGGTGAACGCGCTGCGGAAGCAGGGCAGCAGGGGACGCAGGCGGTCGGGGAACGCCGGGTAGAGGCTGTCGACGTGGGTGCCGTCCTCGACGCGGTAGTAGCGCAGCAGCCGGTCGCGGTGCCGGTCGGCGATCATCTTGGCGTATACGTCCGAATCCTCGTGGATCGGCAGCAGCGCGTCCAGGGTGCCGTGGACGACGATCAGCGGCCGCTTGATCTTCCCGGTGACGCTCACCCGCGCCATCGCCTGCTTCACCGACGCGGGCCTGGAGGCGTAGTCGTAGTCCGTGTCGCAGGCGGGCGTGCCGGAGGCGCAGAACGGCGTGCCCGCCTCGGCGTCGCCGTCGTAGGCCGGGTCGAACTCCTCACGGAAGACGCGCTGCGTGAAGTCCCAGTAGTACTGGTAGTGGAACGGCCACAGGAAGTCGGACTCGGGGGCGAAGCCCGCCGCCGCGACCCCGGCCGTGTCGCCCTTCGCGTACGCGCGGAGCGCGGGCGGCAGGAACGTCAGCAGGTTGGGCCCGTCGGCGGTGAAGAGCGTGCCCTCCCAGTCGACGCCGCCGTCGAACAGGTCGGGACGGTTCTCGATCTGCCAGCGGACCAGGTAGCCGCCGTTCGACTGGCCGGCCGCGATCGTCGTGCGGGCCGGCCTGCCGTACCGCTGCCGTACGACGGCCTTGGCGGCGACCGCCAGCTCGCTGACCCGGTGGTTCCACTCGGCCACCGCGTCGCCGGGCCGTACGCCGTCCTTGTAGAACGTCACGCCGGTGTTGCCCTTGTCGGTCGCGGCGTACGCGTAGCCCTTGGCCAGCGCCCAGTCGGAGATCGTGAAGTCGTTTGCGTAGGTCTCCCGGTTCCCGGGCGATCCGGCTACGACCAGGCCGCCGTTCCACTGCCTGGGCAGCCGGATGACGAACTGGGCGTCGTGGTTCCAGCCGTGGTTGGTGTTCCCCGTGGAGGTGTCGGGGAAGTAGCCGTCGATCTGTATGCCGGGGACGCCGGTGGGGTTGACGGCGCCCGCCGAGTTGAGCCCCGACCAGTCCGACTGGTCGGTGTGGCCGGAGGCCAGCGTGCCCTTGGTCGTGAGGTCGTCGAGGCAGGCCGTGACCTGCCTCTCCGCCCCCGGGACCCGCACCTGCGGGCAGCCCGCGGCCTGGGCGGGGACCGTCGCCGCCAGGGGGAGGGCCACCGCCAGTGCGGCCAGCGCCCCGATTCGCCTGATCATCAGGCCTCCTTCACGATCGCGGCGGCCTGGGCGGCGCCGGAGGTGGGTTCGATGGCGGACAGGTCGCGGTCGCGGGTCTCCCTGGAGGCGAGCACCGCGATCATCGTGAGGATCGCCGCCGCCAGCACGTAGACGGAGATCGGCACGCTCGACCCGTACGCGTCGAGCAGGGCGACCGCGATCAGCGGGGCGACGCCGCCGGCCGCGATCGAGGCGAGCTGGTAGCCGATCGACACGCCGGAGTAGCGCATCCGGGTGGCGAACAGCTCGGAGAAGAACGCCGCCTGCGGGCCGTACATCGCGCCGTGCAGCACCAGACCGACGGTCACCGCCACGGTGACCAGGGCGAAGTTCTTGGTGTCGATCAGCGGGAAGAACGCGAAGGCCCACAGCCCGACGGCGGCGGCGCCGAGGAGGTAGACCGGCCGCCGGCCGATCCGGTCGGACAGCGCGCCCCACAGCGGGATCGTGACGAAGTGGATCGCCGAGCCGATCAGCACGGCGTTCAGCACGGTGCCCTTGGGCAGGTCCGCCGCGGTGGTGCCGTATACGAGGACGAACGCGGTGATCACGTAGTAGGACACGTTCTCCGCCATCCGGGCGCCCATCGCCACCAGCACGTCGCGCCAGTGGTGGCGCAGCACGCCGAGGATGGGGGCCTTCGGCGCGGGCTCCTGCCGGGCCAGCGCCTCCTGGAACACCGGCGACTCGTCGACCGTGAGCCTGATCCACAGGCCGATCAGCACGAGCACGCCGGACAGCAGGAACGCGATCCGCCAGCCCCAGGCGAGGAAGGCCTCCTCGGACTGCACCGCGGCCAGCAGCGCCAGCACGCCGGTGGCGATCAGGTTGCCACCGGGAGCGCCGGCCTGCGGCCAGGACGCCCAGAAGCCCCGGTTACGGGGGTCGCCGTGCTCGGAGACCAGCAGCACCGCCCCGCCCCACTCGCCGCCGAGGGCGAAGCCCTGCACCAGGCGGAGCAAGGTCAGCAGCAGCGGCGCGCCGGCGCCGAGCGCGGCGTACGTCGGCAGGCAGCCGATCAGGAACGTCGACCCGCCCATCAGCAGCAGGCTGATGACGAGCAGCCGCTTGCGGCCGAGCCGGTCGCCGTAGTGACCGAAGACCAGCCCGCCGAGGGGCCGGGCGACGAAGCCCACGGCGTAGGTGAGGAACGCCAGCAGGGTGCCGGTCAGCTCGTCCTCGGTGGGGAAGAACAGCTTGTTGAAGACAAGGGCGGCGGCCGAGCCGTATAGGAAGAAGTCGTACCACTCGATGGTGGTGCCGATCAGGCTGGCCCCGACGACCTTTCCGATCCGGGCAGGTGGGGTGTTTGCCATGGGAACTCCTCCGATGGGGGGTTCCGCACACGGTATGCAGTGACCGAGGTCACTCCTATGGGGCGCCGCCACACACCTCAGGCATCCGGCATGTGGGTACGCAGCCGGTGCAGCCGCAGGGCGAGCTGGATCTCCAGGGCGCGCTCGGGCTCCTGCCAGTCCGCGCCGAGCAGCTGCCCCACCCGGTCGAGCCGCTGGGTCACCGTGTTCACGTGGATGTGCAGGGCCTCGGCCGTACGCGACAGCGAACCGCCCGTGCCGAAATAGGCGTTCAAAGTCTTGACCAGTGCGGTTCCCCGGCGCGCGTCGTAGTCGAGCACCGGCCCGAGCGCGCCGGACAGGAAGCCGGACACCTCGCGCCGCTCGCCCACCAGCAGGCCGACGAAGCCCAGCTCGTCCGCGCTCGCACCGTCACCCGTACGGCCCAGCGCGACCAGCGCCCCGGCGCAGCGCCGGGCCTCCGCGTAGGCGGCGGTGACCGCCGTCACCGGCCCGGAGGCCGGCGCGGCCCCCGCCGTCGCCGGGCGGCCGAGCGAGGCGCTCAGCTCGGCGGCGACCCGCCTGGCCAGCGCGCCCGGCCGGTCGCCGGGCAGCAGCAGCACGACCTCGTCGCCCCGCGCGGTGGCCAGGCCGTGTGCCAGCGTCGCCTGCGACGACGCCCAGAAGGCGGCGCGCTCCCGCTGCCCGTCGTGCCGCGCCACGACCAGCACGTGCGGCGTGTCGAGGTCGACGCCGAGCCGCCGTGCCCGATCGTCCAGCCCGCGCAGCTCCGGACGGGAGACCAGGTCGTCGAGCAGTTCGCCGCGCACCCGCCCCTCCGCCTCGGCCACGCTGCGGCGGAACAGCAGCAGCAGCGCGGTGACGATCGCGGCGCGTTCCAGGATCCGCTGGTCGGTGTCGGACACCGGGTGGTCGGTCCGCAGGACCAGCGTGCACAGCGGCGCCGCGCCGACGTCCACCGAGGCGACGTACGCGTCGCCCCGCTTCACCGTGCGGCCGAGGGCCCGCGACGACTGGGCGGCGTCGAACACGCCCGCCTCCAGATCGCCGGACTCGCCCACGAGGGGGCGGCCCTCCTCGTCCAGCACGGTCAGGCGGCCGCCCAGCACTCCGGTGACGACCGCGGCGACGTCCTCGACCCCGCCGCCGCGCAGCACGAGGCCGGTCATCCGGTCGTGCGCGTCGGCGGCCCGTTCGATCGACTCGCTGTGCGCCCTGATCAGCGTGTTCGCCTCGCTCAGCTCGGCCAGCGCGGCCCGGGTCTCCTGCAGCAGCCGGGCGGTGTCGATGGCGACCGCGGCGTGCGCCGCCAGCGAGCACAGCAGCGCCACCTCCTCCTGCGCGAACGGCCTGGCGCTGCGGTTGGCCGCGAACAGCACGCCGATGACCTGCGTGCCGAGCCGCAGCGGCACCCCGAGGATCGCCACCAGGCCCTCCTCGTGGACGGCCACGTCGATCGTGTTCGTGTGCCGGAACCTCGGGTCGGCGAAGTAGTCCGCCGTGTTGTACGGCGTGCCGCTCTGCGCCACCAGCCCGCCCAGCCCGGCGCCCATCGGCAGCCGCAGCCGCCGGAAGCTGGCCGAGATCGACCCGTCGGTCACCCGCATGTAGGTGTCGCCGCGCTCGGGATCGTTCAGCGTCATGTACGCGATGTCGGTGGCGAGCAGCTGCCTGGCCCGGTGCACGATGGCCTCCAGCACCGCGTCGAGGTCACGCAGCCCGGCCAGGTCGCTCGCGGTGTCGAACAGCGCCGACAGCTCCGCCTCGCGCTTGGCCCGCCGGCGCAGCGCGGCCCGCACCTGCAGCGCGGCGACCTTGGCCCGCTCCAGCTCCTCCAGCGTGGCGGAGTCGGCCCCGGCCGCCCTGGCCTGCAGGATCGGCCCCTCGAACTCGACCGCGGACGCCTCCCGGGCGAGCAGGTCGAGGTAGGCGTAGGCGCCGTCCGTCTTTTTCGGGGCCTTCGGAGTCAGCGCGCGCTCCATCCTCCGTCGATGGGGATCGAGACGCCGGTGACGAACGACCCCCGCGGCCCGCACAGGTAGGCGACCACCTCGGCCACCTCGTCCGGCTCGATCAGCCGCTTGATCGCCGCCGGGGCGAGCATGATCTGCTCCACCACCTCGTCCTCGCTGATCCCGTGGGTGCGCGCCTGGTCGGCGATCTGGTTCTCCACCAGCGGCGTGCGCACGTAGGCGGGGTTGACGCAGTTGGAGGTCACGCCGTGCGGCGCCCCTTCGAGGGCGATCACCTTCGACAGGCCCTCCAGCGCGTGCTTGGCCGTCACGTAGGCCGACTTGTACGGCGAGGCGCGCAGGCCGTGCACCGAGGAGATGTTGACGATCCGTCCCCAGCCGCGCTCGTACATGCCGGGCAGCACGGCCCGCACGAGCAGGAACGGCGCCTCGACCATCACCCGCATGATCTTGCTGAAGATCTCGGGCGGGAAGTCCTCGATCGGGGCGACGTGCTGGAACCCCGCGTTGTTCACCACGATGTCGGCGTGCAGGCGGGTGTCCGGCGAGGGCGGGAGCTGACCTCGCCAGGCGACCAGGAACTCCGGGTCGGACAGGTCGACGGCCACCGGTGTGCCGCCGATCTCGGCCGCGACCTTGCCCGCGGCCTCGGCGTTCATGTCGGCGACGACGACGTGTGCGCCCTCGGCGGCCAGGCGCCGGGCACACGCCCGTCCGATGCCGCTCCCCGCTCCGGTGACGAGGGCCGTACGCCCTTCAAGGCTCATGACGCCTCACGATAGGAACCGCGCCGCTGGCGGCACATGGCGGTGGGCGACATAGATGCCTGCCCCCCTATGTGGGGCGGGTCATGGACAGCACGTCCAGTGCCCGGTCGAGCTGCTCCTCGGTCAGCGTGCCGTTCGCCACGTGGCCGCGCTCGATGACGACCTCCCGGATCGTCTTGCGCTCCTTCAGCGCCTGCTTGGCGATCTTGGCCGCCTCCTCGTATCCCACGTACCGGTTCAGCGGGGTGACGATCGACGGCGACGACTCGGCGTACTCGCGCAGGCGGTCCACGTTGGCGGTGATCCCGCTGACGCATCTGTCGGCGAGCAGCCGCGACACGCCGGCCAGCAGCCGGATCGACTCCAGCACGTTGCGGGCCATCACCGGCAGCATCACGTTGAGTTCGAACGAACCCGAGGCGCCGCCCATCGTGATCGCGGCGTCGTTGCCCACGACCTGCGCGGCCACCATCGTGACGGCCTCCGGGATCACGGGGTTGACCTTTCCCGGCATGATCGACGAGCCGGGCTGGAGGTCGGGGAGGTTGATCTCGCCCAGCCCGGCGCGCGGGCCCGACCCCATCCACCGCAGGTCGTTGGCGATCTTGTTGAGCGAGACGGCGATCACCTTGAGCATGCCCGACAGCTCGACCAGCCCGTCACGCGCGCCCTGTGCCTCGAAGTGGTCCCTCGCCTCGGTGAACGGGAGGCCGGTCGTCCGGCTCAGCTCGGCGATCACGGCCTGCGCCCAGCCGGGACCGGGCACGTTCACCCCGGTGCCCACGGCCGTGCCGCCCAGCGGCAGCTCGGCCAGGCGCGGCAGCGCGGCCTGGAGCCGTTCGATGCCCAGCTCGATCTGCGTGGAGTAGCCGCCGAACTCCTGGCCGAGCGTGACCGGCGTGGCGTCCATGAGGTGGGTGCGGCCCGACTTCACCACGTCGGCGAACTCGATGGACTTCTCCTCCAGCGTGGTCGCCAGGTGCTCCAGCGCGGGCGTCAGCTCGTGCACCACGGCGTACGTCGCCGCGACGTGGATCGAGGACGGGAAGACGTCGTTGGACGACTGGGCGGCGTTGACGTGATCGTTGGGGTGGACGGGCTGCCCGAGCTGCTCCTGCGCGAGCGTGGCGACGACCTCGTTCATGTTCATGTTGGACGAGGTGCCCGAGCCGGTCTGGAACACGTCCACGGGGAACTGGTCGTCCCAGTCGCCCTCGGCGACCTCGGTCGCGGCCTCCTGGATCGCCTGCGCCATGTCCTTGTCGAGCACGCCGTATTCGGCGTTGACCTTCGCGCAGGCCGCCTTGATCCGGGCGAGCGCGGCGATGTGCGCGGGCTCCAGCCCCCGGCCGGACACCGGGAAGTTCTCCACCGCCCGCTGCGTCTGGGCCCGCCACTTGGCACGGGCGGGCACCCGGACCTCGCCCATGGAATCGTGCTCGATACGGAATTCGTCCATGCCTCAGTCCTTCAGCCCGTCTCTAATCGCATCGTTCTTGCCCGCATCCGCGCCATCTGAACGGTCAGCCTTCAGCACCTCGTCGGGCAGCTCCGTCCCCGTCACCTCCCGGAAGGCCGTCGCAACTCGCTCCGGATCGTGTCGATACGCCCGACGGAGCTGGGTGACGATCGCCTCAACCAGGTCCCGTACTCCTCCGATGAGTTGCCACGCCTCGGCCAGGTGCCGGGCATGGTTCTCATAGTCGGCGAAGAGTTCTGCCACGAAGCGGTGGTCGTCCGCCAGAATCAGCTGCTCAGCGGCCTCGGCCAAGCTGTCTGCCAAAGGGTCGCAAAGGAAGTACGCCATGTCGAGCGTCCTCTCGGCCGGCGGATACCACTGCTGCCCTTTGGTCCACCGCTGAAGCAACCCGCTCCGCCGTTCTCCGGTGTCGCCGACGTAGCGCACGAACAGGCCGGCCGGGCCGTTCCTGTCGATCTCGAATCCCAGGGACAGGCCGCTGAAGGCGTCGCCGCTCAGGCGTGAGTGCCATAGCGCTGCCAAGCGATACCAGAGGGTGCCGGGATGCTCGTCATCGGAGAAGAGCTCGCTGCCAGCTATGCCGTCGGCGGTGAGGGAGGCGAGGATCACCAGGTTGGCGGTGTAGTAGGCGCACCGGGTGATGAACGTGGACGGCTTGGGCAGGTAGCGGGCGTACTTCTGGTCGGTGCGGGACTCGGCCGCGTGCAGCAGGCGGACGAGCAGGTCCACGGTCGGCTCGCGGTCGAGGGCGGGCAGCAGGTCGCGGAGGAACTCCACGATCGGCCCCCGCTCGGTCAGCACGGAGAACGACAGCAGCGCGTAGAGCAGCCCGTCGTCCGGTTGCGGGCGGCCGAGGAACGGGTCGGCCGCCGCCGCGGTCTCGCGGGCGACCATGCTGCGCAGCACGTCCCGCACCATCCGGGCGACCAGGTACTCGCCGAAGGTGGCGTGCAGGAACTCGTACGTCCGCAGCGAGGTGCTGTCTTGGATGGCGGACGCCTGGTGGACGAAAAAGAACTTCCCGATCACCTTGTCCGCCTGGGACAAGGGCGTCTGGAAGCTCGTGGTCTGATTCGCGGGCGCCGGGAGCAGCGTGGCCAGGTCGCCGTTGAGGTCGTCGGTCGTGACCCACTGCCTGCCCCGGTTGAACATCGCGAACGCCGCGACGGCCAGCGTGCGCAACTCTCCTTCCACAGCCTGGGCCACGGCTCTCTCCGGGAGTCCCGGCTGGTGCTTGTCCACCTCGCGGCGGGCGAAGCGGGTCAGCAGCCGCTCGTACAGCTCCGACTGGCTGAGCCCGGTCTCGCCGCGCTGGAGGGGATTCCCGTCGGCGTCGTACAGCGCGAGCATCAGCAGCAGCAGCGGCTGTGACGCCAGGTCGCCGTGTGCCAGTGCGGTCTCGGGCGGCAGCGGCTTCACCCCCTGAGCGGTGAAGTAGTCCTGGTTCGCGGCGTTCCACACCGCCAGCCAGCGGTGGACCTGCTCCTCCTTGAAGGGTTCCAGCCGGATCGTCAGGCATCCGGGCGGGAAACGCATCCGGTCGGCGACGGCGGTACGCGTGGTGACGAGCACGACCGCCGGGCGGCCCAGCTCGGCCTCCCGGAGCTGGAACTCGACCACCTTGGTCAGATAGTCGGACCGGTGGATGCCCGTGGCCTGCAACAACTCGTCGAGCCCGTCGAGCATGACGACCGGCAGCGCGCCGTCCGCCGACCTCGTCAACTGCGGCCAGGTGACGTGTTCACCGGTCGCGTCCCGGACCGCGGCCTCGATCTGCTCCTGGATCGTCCCGTCGGCCGGCACCTCGCGCAACGGCACCCGTACCGGCAGGAAGTCGCCGTCCGGGAGACGACCGGCCAGGATCTTGGTGAGCACCGACTTGCCGGCGCCGGGCTGGCCGAGCACCACCAGCGGCATCCTGGTGGCTTCGGGCGAGGTGAAGTAGCGGGCCAGGAACCCTGCGACGTCGTCGCTCGGCTCCGCCTTGGTCCACCACCATTCCGAGCTCGGATCGGCCTGCTCGCCGTACTCGGCCAGCCGGAAGCCCGGGTTCACGTACGCCTCGACGAGCGTGGGCATGCGCATGCCTGTCGGGACCTCGCCGGACTGCGCGATCGGGCGGTTCAACAGGGCCCGGTGGGCGCGCGACAGCGTGTGCCTGTGCTCCGGGGTTCTTGTCTGTGCGGCGACTTGAGTGAGCAGCGACTCCAGCTCGCCGAGGCCGGTGTCGACCTGCCGGCGGTCGATCAGGTCCTGCCACAGCGCGAACTCGGGGACGTCCAGGGCCAGTCGCCGGTGTTGCTCCTCGTACTTCCGGCGGGCGGCCTCGGGCAGTTCCTCCTCGATCGCCGCCCTGGCGCGCGCCCACTCGGTCGCGTCGAGCCGATCGCGGACCGCCAGTCCGGCGACGAACCTGATCAGCGCCGCCGCCAGCTCGCCGTAGTAATCCTCGATCGCCCGCAGCATGCCGGCGTACGACTGATCGGCCCGGAAACCCGCGGGCCCGATCGCCTTCAGACTGTCGACGAACGATCCCTTGACCGCGCCGGATCCTGCCAGCGTCACCTTCTCGGTTCCGGTGATGCGCAGTTCCCTGGGATCGAACGGCAGGGGCAGCTCGCCGAGGGCCTCGAAGAACGCCGCGACGACGAGGACGGTCTGGGCCGCCTCCAGCCGGGCCGTGCGGTCGTACCGGTTCAGGCCCGTCAACCGATCGCGGAGCCTGCCGCTCGCCTCGCCCGCGAGCCGTACGGCCTCGTCCTTGACGTCGAGCAGGGACAGCACCGGCACGGCACCGACGAGGGTGCCGGTGAGGACCTTCGCCATCGTGCTCTCCTGGCCGAGCAGGCGTACGGCGTCGGCGTAGCCGATCCCTTTGCGCACCGGTCACTCCAGGGGAAAACCGAACGTGTTCGTGACCTTGCTAGCAGTGTCCGGGTGTGCGGCGCAACATCACCTCGAAAAGAAGAAGAACACACCCAGGAGGATCAGCACGAGGACGACGACGAGCACGATGCCCATCGTCACGAGCACCCGGACCCGCGTCCCGGTGTCCGGCCCGTCGGGGCCGCGCATGGTGAACAGGTCCGTGCCCAGGCTGGGCGGCCGCCCGGAGGCGCCGTCCCCGGGAGGGAAGGGGCCGGGCGGGAAGGGGGCGGGGTGCGGCGGGCGCGCCGGGTGCGGCGGGTGCGGGCCGGCGGGCTGTCCCGGCATGACGGGCGCGGGACGGTTCCCGGCGACGGGGCCGGGTGCCGGGGGCGTCGCGGGTCCTCGGCCGGGGAGCCTCCCGGGGACCGTGGTGCTGTGCCTGTCGGCGGCTTCCGCGCCGTTGCCGGACGGCGCCCGGGCGGCGTCGTCCTGTCCGTGCTGCCGCGGCGCGCCGGGCGGCGGGATGCGCAGCCCGCCCTGGGGGCGGACGACGACCATCGTCCGGTTGGCGTCGTCCTCGTCGGCTTCGGC
>NZ_JBFAOO010000076.1:0-33426 GCF_040675265.1 Microbispora sp. NPDC049633 | reverse complement strand
GGTGGACGCCGACGGGGCGCTGGTGGAGGCCGTGCCCCGCGCCGCGGGGGCGGTCGTGGTTCGCCCCTCCCACCAGATGCCGCTCGGGGTGGAGCTGTCCCTGTCGCGGCGGCGCGCGCTGGTCGAGCTGGCCGTCACCCGTGGCGCGCTGATCGTGGAGGACGACCGGGACCACGACTTCACCGAGGCGATCCGGCCGCAGTCGCTGTGGGACCTGAGCCGGGACCGCACCGACGACGTCCTCTACGTGGGCTGCCTGTGCCGGCTTCTCCCGGACGTGGTGTGCACCGGCTACATCCTCGCCCGCGGGCGCCGGCTGCGGCAGCTGGCCGAGCACCTGTCGCTGCGGCAGTCGGGCACGGTCACGGTGGCGCAGCGCGCCGTGGCCGAGATGCTCGGCTCGGCCGAGACCCGGGCCCGCGTCGACCGGCTGCGTCACGCGTACCAGGCCAAGCGGCAGCTCGTGGTGGAGGCCCTGGCGGATCACCCGGCCGTGGAGCGGCTGAGCGGCACCCGGTCGGGGTCGCACGTGCACGTCGAACTGCGTCCCGACGTGCCCGCCGGCCGGATCGCCCTGGCGTTCGAACGGCGGGGGATCGTGACGCCGACCACCGCGCGGTACGAGTGGAGCGGCCTGGTGCGACCCCGGAACGGTTTCCTCGTCAGCCACAACCACCTGACCGAGGCGGTGCTGTCCCGCACGCTCGCGAAGATCACCCGCTGCCTGGACCACACGGTGGCCTGCCCCTGCTGAGGCGCGCACACCTGTCCACTAAAGACCGTTAATGCCGGTCAACTGGCTATCCTCGTCCGTCTCGTACACCGGCAGGATGAGAACAACGGCCAGGCCCGTCAACGTGGACGCGCTGGGAGCGACGCGTTGGCCGTGGGACGTGAGAAGGCGAGCCCCCGCGCTCACGCGGCCGTCCCGGCCCTTCCCACCCCGCCGCGCGGTGTTCCGGCCCTCCATGAGGCCGCAGAATCGAGTGCCCGAGAAAGGCCACGACATGCTCTTCCGCCTGCTGGGACGTGTTCAGGTCGGCGACGACGACGCGTCCCTGGCCATCGGATCGGCCCCGGTGAGGGGGCTGCTCGCCGCGCTGCTGCTCGAAGAGGGACGCTCGGTGCCGGTGGAGCAACTGATGAGATACCTGTGGGAGGACCCGCCCGGCTCGGCCCGCAAGAACCTGAGACTGCACGTCGCCCGGCTGCGTACCCGGCTGGCGGCCCTCGGGCTGCGCGACCGCCTGGTCACTCTGCGGGGAGGCGGCGGCGAAGGCGGTTACCGGCTGCTCGCCGTGCCCGAGGAGGTGGACGCGGTCATGTTCAGGCGGCTCGCCATGGAAGGCTTCGCCCGGCTGCGCGACCGGCAGCCCCGCGCGGCGGAGGAGGCGCTCAGCGGGGCGCTCGATCTGTGGCAGGGGCCGATCGGTCAGGACTGCACCGCCTCGGAGCTGCTGCGGTCGCGGTTCACCGCCTTCGCCGAGCTGCACCTGACGGTGCGGGAGCGCCTCGTGGAGGCCCGTCTGGGCCTGGGCCGCACGACCGATCTCATCCCCGAGATCCTGGAGGTGCTGGGCGACGCCCCCTTCCGCGAGACGAGCTGGGCCCACCTCATGCGCGCCTACTACCTGGGCGGGGACGTGGCCGGGGCGATCTCCGCCTGGGGACGCGCCACGGCCGTGCTCGGCGACCAGCTCGGTCTCGACCCGTCGGCCGAGCTGCACGAACTCCACGTCGCCGTGCTCCGCCGGGACTGCGACGCCGTCCGGGGCACCGTCGCCCCCCAGCCGGAGCCCGTCTTCTAGCGCGCCCCGCGGCCATGACCACGGTCATGTTTTTCCGGCGGCCGGTCACATTCGCGCCGCGGAGATCTAGGGTCGAGTCATGGCGCGTTTCGACTGGTTGCGCGACGCCGATCGGCCGTTCCTGTTGAACGTCGCGTTCTGGGCGATGACGGCCCTGCTGACCATCGGCCTCGCGGAGGCGGTCGCGACCGGCCGAGGCAGCGGCCTGCCGGAGTACGTGCTGTTCGCCGCCAACGTCGTGCTGGTCGCGGCGCTCTGGCCGGCGCTGCCGTGGCAGCGGGCGGCGCGCCGCCGCTGGGTGGCGCCGCTGTTCCTGGCGGCGACGCTCGCGCTGGGAGTCACAGGGTCCGTGGAGACGCACATGCCCCTGGTCCTCATCGCGATGGCCAACCTCGCCTTCGTGTACGGCATGCGCGTCGCGACCGCTCTCCTGTCCTGCGTCACGGCCCTGTGCGCGGTCGTGCCCCTGCTCGAGGGCAGGACGGTCACGGAAGGTTTCGCCCAGGCCGCCACGATGGCGGTGTTCGCGGCGGTCGGCCTCGGCATGGCGGCCTCCACGCTGGAGGCGCGGCGCAGGCGCGAGGAGGCCCAGGGGTTGCTGGAACGCATCAGGGAGCTGGCCGTGGCTGAGGAACGGGCGCGGATGGCGGCGGAGATGCACGACTCGGTCGGCCACCACCTCACGGTCATCAAGATGGGCCTGGAGAACGCCGAGCGCTTCCGCGAGCGACGCCCCGAGGCCGCCTGGGCGGAGGTCCGCCAGGCCAAGGAGCTCACCGCGGAGGCGCTGACCGACGCGCGGCGCTGGGTGCGCGCGCTGCGGCCGCTCGCGCTGGACGGCCGTGTCGGCAGCGCCGCGCTCGGACGGCTCGCGGCGTCGTTCGACGGCACCGGAATCAGCGTGAGCTTCGAGGTGCGGGGCGAGGAGCGGCGGCTGGAGCCCGACACCGAGCTCGTCCTCTACCGGGTGCTGCAGGAGGGGCTCACCAACGCGCTGCGGCACGCGAAGGCGGAGCACGTGCGCGGCACGCTCGCCTTCGGCGACGACCGCGTCGTGCTCATGGTCAGCGACGACGGGAAGGGCAGGGACGACCGGCCGGCCGGCGGTTTCGGGCTGACGTCGCTGGCGGAGCGGGCCAGGGCCCTGGGCGGCACGCTGGCCGGCGCCAACAGGCCGGGCGGAGGGTTCGAGTTGCGCGCGGAGCTGCCGTTGTCGGAGGTGCGGGCATGACGCCGGTCAGGGTCGTGCTGGTGGACGACCAGGCGCTGCTGCGCGAGGGGCTGCGCAAGCTGCTCGACGTCGAGGACGGCATCGAGGTCGTGGGCGAGGCGGCCGACGGGCACGAGGCGCTGCGGGTGATCTCCGGCCGCCGCCCGCACGTGGCGCTGGTGGACATGCGCATGCCGGGCATGAACGGCGTGGAGCTGATCGGCCGCCTGGCCGCCGAGCACCCGGAGGTGGCGGTCGTCGTGCTCAGCACGTTCGACGAGGACGAGTACATCTTCGGCGCGCTGCGCGGCGGCGCGACCGGCTACCTGCTGAAGGACTGCTCGCCGGAGGAGCTGGTCTCGGCCGTGCACCGGGTGAGCCGCGGGGAGACCGTGCTGGGCAGCCCGGTGGCGGCCCGCCTGGTCGCCGAGCTGCGGCACCTGCCGGTGAGCCCGGTCGCCTTCCGCGGGCAGGATCTGCTGTCCGCCCGCGAGGTGGAGGTGGCGCGGATGGTCGCCGCCGGGGCCGCCAACAGGGAGATCGCGGCGCGGCTGTTCATCACCGAGGGGACCGTCAAGAACCACGTGTCCAGCGTGCTGCGCAAGCTGGGCCTGCGCGACCGCATCCAGCTCGCCCTGCACCTGCGTCCCTGAACCGCGCGCACCCGGAACCGGCGGCTCCCTGCCAAGGGCGCCGCCGGTGAGGGGTCACCAGGAGGCGGGCTTGCCCTTCTGGAACAGCCACACGTCGAAGAACGCCTTCAGGTCCATGCCCGAGACCTTCTCCGCCGCCGTGACGAACTCGGCGGTGCTCGTGTTGCCGTACCGGTGCCGAGCCGCCCAGTCCTTGATGAGCGTGAAGAACGCGGCGTCGCCGATCTTGCCGCGCAGCGCGTGCAGCGTCATCGCGCCGCGGTTGTACGGCACGTTGCCGAACATGTCCTCGGGGCCGGGGTCGGCCGTGACGACCTGCCAGAACGACGAGGTCGCCGCCCGGCCGTAGTTGCTCGCGCCGCTGAACGTCTGCTGGGCGGTGGCGCCTCCGGTGTGCTCGGTCCACAGCCAGGTCGCGTACGTCGCGAAGCCCTCGTTCAGCCAGATGTCGGACCACTTGCCGACGCTCACGCTGTCGCCGTACCACTGGTGTGCGAGCTCGTGCGCCATCGTGCCGACGCTGGGCGCGCTGGAGAAGATCGGCTTGGTCTGGCTCTCCAGGGCGTAGCCGACGTTCGGCGCGCGGTCGATGATGGCGCCCGCCTGGTTGAAGGGGTACGGCCCGAAGATCGAGGAGAAGTACTCCAGGATGTCGGGGATCCGGGCGACGGCCGCGGCCGACTGGGTCACCAGGCGCGGGTCCACGGCCGTGTAGACCGGGATGCCGCTCGGCGTGGTCGTCTCGGTCACGACGAAGTTCCCCAGGGTCACCGTGGCGAGGTAGGTCGCCATCGGCTCGGCCGAGTCCCACACGAACGTCGTCTTGCCGTTCGCGGTCGTCTTGGACACCAGGCGGCCGTTGCCGACCACCGTGACACCCTCGGGAACCGTCGCCCGGAAGGTGAACGTCGCCTTGTCGGCGGGGCTGTCGTTGGCGGGCAGCCACGCCGGCGCGCCCTGCGGCTCGCCCGGCACGAAGACGCCGTCGTCGGTAGGCACCCAGCCCTCGATCGAGCCGTCGGGGTCGGTGATGACCGGCGGCGTCCCGGTGTACGTCACCGTGACGGTGAAGGTCTCCCCGGTCTTGAGCTTCGGCCGCGGGGTGACGATGAGCTCCTGCCCGTCCCGCCGGTAGCCGGCCGGGTGCTTGCCCACCGTCAGCGATGTGATCTCCGGGCCCTGGAAGTCCAGGTCGAACTGGTCGAGGTCCTGGGTGGCGACCGCGGTGATCACCGTCGTGGCGTCCATGACCTTGGTGGCGGGGTCGTAGGAGAACGTGACGTCGTAGTGCCGCACGTCGTAGCCGCCGTTGCCCTGGTCGGGGAAGTACGGGTCGCCGAGCGAGGGGGCGCCCGCGGAGTAGCGCGGCTCCCCGGGGTTGCCGGGGGCCGCGAGAGCCGTGGTCGCCTGGGTCGCGGTGAGCAGCGCGGCCGCGAGCGCGGCACCGCCGATCCGCGCCGCCCGGCGCGAACGGGACGATGTCATGTGGGTTCCTTTCGGTGGGGTCAGGCGAGGGTCAGGCGATGACGGAGCGGAGCGGGATGCCCACCGCGCCGAGATCGCGCACCAGGTCGCGGACGAACGGGTGCTCGTCGGCGGACAGGCCGTCGGGGTTCGGGATCGTGACGTAGGACGAGCCGTCCGCGGACGCGGTCAGCGCCGTGTCCGTGTAGCGCTCGACCACCGCGCGGGTCCGCGCCAGATCGGCGTCCGCCACCTGGATGACGATCGGCCGCCACTCACCGCCGAGGTTCGGCGGCTCCTCCGTCGCCGCCGCGGCGACGCGCAGCGGATCCGGGGCCGGGGCGACTCGCTGCTTGGCCTGCGGCGACGCCTGCGACGCGCCTGCCGGATACAGCAGCGCATTGGCGAGCAGGTGGATGCCGTTCTCGTTATACGCCCTGAACAGCGGGTTGTAGGCGAACAGCACGGCGTGTCCGGCGCCGGTCGGCTCGTCGACCAGGGAGACGGTGCCCTTGAGCGCCTCGGCGCC
Source organism: Microbispora sp. NPDC049633 (assembly GCF_040675265.1). NCBI lineage: Bacteria > Bacillati > Actinomycetota > Actinomycetes > Streptosporangiales > Streptosporangiaceae > Microbispora > Microbispora sp. NPDC049633. Next base: position 27,762 of record NZ_JBFAOO010000076.1, on the reverse strand, counting down.
CACCGTGTAGCCGTTGGACCAGAACGTGTCGTCGGAGGGGTAGGTGAGCACGTTGACCCCGGTCTGGCTGGGGCTGAGGATCGGGTCGCCGTTGTTGAACTGGAAGTCCTCCGCCGGGCGGCCGAGGGACACCTGGGTGCCGGGGGTCACGTCCACCCGGAAGTGCGAGCCGATGACCTGGTAGCCGGTCGGCTTGGCCTTCTCGGTCGTGGAGGTGAGGCCGGCGGCCCTGGCGACCCGGGTGCCCTCGTTGCGCAGCCCGACGTACGTGCCGCCCGCGGCCACCCACTGCCTGAGGTTGGCCAGGCCCTGCGCCGTGAGCCCGCCGTTGGAGCTGCTGCCGTCCGGGACGAGCAGGACGGTCCGCCCGGTGAAGGCCGGGGTGTTGCCGTTGACGTCGGCCGTGGTCACCGGCTTGAGGTCGAGACCCCAGCGGTCGCCGAGCACGTAGCGGGCCTCGCCGTACGACCCGGAGGTGGTGGAGACGCCGGTGCCGGCGAACAGGCCGACGTCGGGCGCGCGCAGCGCGGCGCCGGAGGCCGGGGCGGCGCGGCCCTCGACCGTCACGCCCAGCGAACGGGCGAGCTTGTCCAGCTCGCCGCGGTTCGTCGCCGCGGCGGGCAGGCCGACGACGCCGCTGCCGGCGTCACGCGTGAGCGGCACGCCCGCGCCGAGCAGCCGGAAGGTCAGCTCGGAGGCGGCGGCCGAGTCCATCGGGTAGGAGTACGACCCGCCTCGGGGCGCGGCGGAGACCACGCCGCCCTCGACGTCCTTGACGAGGTCGGCCTTCGGCGACAGAGCGTCGCCGGTGGAGATGGCGTTCACGCCCGCGAGCAGCGGGTTGCTCCACGAGGAGACGTCGTAGAAGTAGGGGAACGGGACGTACGGGTCCTCTCCCATGACCGCCTGGATCCAGTGCTTCTGCGGCTGGTCCATCGGGATCCAGTAGGCCCCCTCGGGGACGGTCACGTCACTGGCCGTCCGGCCGCCGAAGACCCGCGCGGAGGGCACCTTGACGGGCTTGCTCACCCGGTAGACCTCGACGTCCATGCGGCGCAGCCGCTCGACCAGCCGACGCACGTCGCCGAGCTGCCGGTCGGGCAGCAGGAAGTAGGACCGGACCGTCACGTCGGGCACCGGGAACCGGACCGTGTTGGACGGCTGGACGACCTCGTTCGGCTCCAGCGTGCCCGCGGCCCCCTCGGCGAGCGCGGTCCGCCAGATCGAGTAGTAGCCGTCCAGGACCTCGCGCCGGTTGTCGGCGGCCCAGCCGGTCGTCGCCCACTGGGTGTCGAACTGCTGCTGCACCCGGTCCTCGACCGCCGACGAGCTGCCCTTCTCGAACGTCATCCCGGCGGCGCCGAAGCCGGCGGCCGGGACGCTGTCGCCGTAGCCCATGTAGAACAGGTCGTAGGTCGCGTAGTTGAAGTAGCACTCGGTGGTGACCGCGCCGCCGCAGGCGCCGTTGTAGCCGAAGCCCGCGGCGTTCGCCGCGCCGATGCGGTTGATCCAGTCCACCGGCTGGTCGGGGATCTCGTGGTGGATCGGGTCGGCGTTGGGCGGGAAGAAGTACTGCCGCCCGCCCATCTCGTGCGCGTCGACGAAGACCTGCGGCGGGAACCGGCGGAGCATCTCGATCTTGCCGTCGGTCTCCGGCTGGGTGCGGGCGAACCAGTCCCGGTTGAGGTCGAAGCCGTACTCGTTCTGCCTGCGGCTCGCGTCGCGGCCGTCCGGGTTCTGGGTCGGGATGATGACCGTGACCAGGTTGTCGTTGCGCTTGGCGACGTCGCAGGACAGGCCGCCGGCCAGCTCGTACAGCGTCTTGAGGGCGGCGTCGGCGCCGCTCTTCTCGCCGCCGTGGACGTTCCCGGCTATCCACACGATGGCGGGCGAGCCGGCGGCGATGCGCGCCGCCTTGTCCGCCTTCAGCGACCTCGGGTCGCGCAGCGAACGGATCTGGTCCGCGATCTTCTTGAGCTGCCCCGGGACCATGTTGCGGGAGTCGGACACGATGGCGTACGGCAGCTCCTGGCCGGTCACGCTGTGCGCCACCGTGCCCGTGACCACGCGGTCCGAGGCGCCCGCCACGGCGTCCACGTACTTCTTGATCTCTTCGGTCGTGAGCACCCGGGGCTGCCCCTTGCCCAGCGGGAAGCCGAAGAACTGCTCCGGAGCGGGCACTGCGGCCAGGTGGGCGTCCGGGTCGGTGCCGCACCGTGCGGGCGCCTTGCCGGCCGGGCCGGCCTGCGCGGGGGACGCCGGCGTCAGCGTGAGCGCGGCCGACACCAGGACCGCGGCGCCGAGCGCCATGCCGTAGGGGGATCTTCCGCACAACGTCGTGCGTAACCGCATCTCGCCTCCAGGCGGGGGACGGGGGATGTCTCGGGGGAGCACCGGTTCGGGAAACGACAAAGTCACTGCGGACAGTATTAGAAGGGAATAAACCGGACAAGGCGCGCGAAATATAACCGCACCGCGACGGAAAGTGTGAGCAGTCACGTTTTCGCATGTCGTCGCGCCACTGCCTGACCGAATCCCTCTTATATAACGTCCGATAACAAGTGGGCATCGGGTTCGCCCGCCGTTCACCGCGCGCTTCCTCCGGTCCCGTCCGGTTCGGGGCGGACGGCCGCACGCCCGCCTGTGGGACCATTCAGAAGATTTGGAGGAGGACAGGGTGGACGAGGAGCGTCGGGTGGCGGGCAGGTACCACCTGCTCGAACCGATCGGCCGCGGGGGCATGGGCGTCGTCTGGCGCGCCCACGACGATCTGCTCGACCGCACGGTGGCCGTGAAAGAGGTGCTCTACCACCCAACCTCGGAAGAGGACAGGGAGACCTTCAACCGGCGCACCATCCGGGAGGCGCGGGCGGCCGGTCGCATCGACCACCCGAACGTCGTCGTCGTCCACGACGTGATCGAGGAGGACGGCCGTCCCTGGATCGTGATGCAGCTGGTGCAGTCGCGGTCGCTGGGCCAAGTGCTGCGCGACCAGGGCCCGCTCCCGCCCGCCCGGGTCGCCGCGATCGGCCTGCAGGTGCTCGACGCGCTGTGCACCGCGCACGCCGCGGGAGTGCTCCACCGGGACGTCAAGCCGGAGAACGTGCTGCTCAACGGGGAGACCCGGGTGGTGCTCACCGACTTCGGCATCGCGACGATGCCGGAGGAGGCCGGGCTGACCATGACCGGCGGCATCACCGGCACCCCCGCGTTCATGCCCCCGGAGCGGCTGAACGGACACCCCGCGACCCCCGAGTCCGACCTGTGGTCCCTCGGCGCCACGCTGTACGCGGCGGTCGAGGGCAGGACCCCGTTCGACCGCAACTCCCCCGTGGCCACGATGGCGGCCATCCTGCACGACGATCCCGCCCCGCCCCTGCGGGCGGGCGCACTGACGCCGGCGCTCGAGGGCCTGCTGCGCAAGGACCCCGCCCGGCGTATCGGCGCGGCCGAGGCCGCCGCCCTGTTCAACGCGGCCCTGTCGGCCGGGCAGGAGCCCGTTCCCCCGGGACCCGGGCCCCAGTCCGGCCCCTGGAACGGCGCGCCGACCGGCCCCCCTCCGCCGTACGGCGCCCATCCGTACGGCGCGCACACCGCACCGGGCGCGCGCCCCGCGAGGCGCGGCTCCGCCGGCAGAGTGGCGCTGTTCGTCCTGTTACCGCTGCTGCTCGTGGCCCTCGCCGCGGGCGGCTGGTACGGCTACAGCACGCGGACCAGCGGCGGGACCGCCGCCGAGGACCTCACGCCGACGGGCTACGCCCCCACCTCGGGCTCGAATTCCACCTCGGATTCCACCTCGGATTCCACCTCGGGCGACGCCGAGCCGACACCGGAGTACACCCGGTCGAGCGCCTCCGGCGAGCCGTCAGAGGAGCCGTCCGAGGAGCCGTCCCCGGAACCCCCCACGCCGACGGCGGCCGCGTTGCCCGCCGGATGGAAGGTCCACCGCGACCGGCTCGGCTTCTCGATCGCCCTGCCCTCCGGCTGGGTCCCGTACGGCAGGGAGGCCACCCGGGTGCGCTTCCACCACCCGAGCGGGCGTGACTACCTGCAGGTGGACCTGACCCCATGGGAGACCACCGACCCGATGGCCGCGGTGCGCACGGTGGAGGCGGCCTCGACCAAGAAGGGGTACCTGCGCGACTACGAGCGCATCGGCGTCACGGACACGGAATATCTCGGCGTGCCCGCCGCGGACTGGGAGTTCACGCACAGGACCGACGCCGGCAGGGTGCGGGTGCTCGACCGCGCCTTCAGGCTCGACGACGGCCGCTGCGTCGCCCTCTACTGGCAGGTCGCCGACTCCCGATGGACTTCCGGTTTGTCCTATTTTCGCGTCTTCGAGCGCACCTTCCGACCGAAATAACGATTCGGTTAAGATCCGCAGGTCAAGGGGGATTTCGTCCCTGAAGAGCAATGATGTCGCATGCGTTCGCCCAAGTGGGGTAGCGCGACAATCATGGCTGAAGCGCAGACCTCCGAACGTGTCGTGGCAGGACGCTATCGCCTGATCGAGCCGCTGGGGCGGGGCGGCATGGGCACCGTGTGGCGAGCCGTCGACCAGGTGCTCGAACGTGAGGTCGCCGTCAAGGAGCTGCTCGCCTCAGCCGAGCTCACCGGCCCGGAGCGGGAGGTCTTCACCATCAGGACCTTCCGCGAGGCCAGGGCCGCCGGACGGTTGAGCCATCCGAGCGTGGCGGCAGTGTACGACGCCTTCGAGGAGAACGGCTACCCCTGGATCGTCCTCGAACTGATCCCGTCCCGGACGCTTGGGTCGGTCATCCGCGACGAGGGCCCCCTGCCGCCCCGGCGGGTGGCGGAGATCGGGTCGCAGGTGCTGGCCGCGCTGCGCGTCGCCCACGCGAACGGTGTGCTGCACCGGGACGTCAAGCCCGACAACGTGCTGCTCGCCGACGACGGCCGGGTCGTGCTGACGGACTTCGGCATCGCCGCGATGGAGGACGACTCGCCGGTCACCCGCACCGGCATGCTGATCGGCACCCCGGCGTTCATCGCCCCGGAGCGGGCCGCGGGCCGGCAGGCGCAGCGGGCGTCGGACCTGTGGTCGCTCGGGGTGACGCTGTTCATGGCCGTCGAGGGGCGCTCGCCGTTCAACCGCGGCCACGCGCTGGCGACGCTGGCCGCGGTCATGTACGAGGAGGCCGGCCCGATGCACAACGCCGGCCCGCTGGCGCCGGTCATCGAGGGCCTGCTGGTCAAGGACCCGGACCACAGGGTGAGCGCGGACTACGCCGCGCAGCACCTGCACGCCGTGGCCACCGGCCAGGTGACCGGCCCGGTCGTGCCGCGCCCGCGGCAGCCGCCCAGGCTCGCCCGGCTGATGCCCGGGTTCGAGAGCACCGCGGCGACTCCCGCGCCCACTCCCGCGCCTCTCCCCGGGATCACCCCGGCGCCGACCCCGGTCCCCGCCCACGTGCCGGTGGAGGGACGCCGCAGCCCCTGGGCGCTGGCGGCGGGCTCGGGGGCCCTCGTCGCGCTCGTCGGTCTGGCGGCGGGCGCCGTCGCGTTCGCCACCGCCCGGCCTCCGGCCGACCCCCGGGGGACCACCGTGGTGAGCACGCCCACGGTGACGGTCTTCGCGACCAAGACCCCCGAGGCCGTCAGGACCGCCGACGCCGCCAAGAGCGGCAGGCGGACCGAGAGCCGCGGGGCGGAGAGGAAGACGGCCACCCAGCCGGTGGCGAACCCCGGGGGCGGGCAGCGCCCGGACCACCGCGGCGGGCCCGGCAACAGGTTCACAGAAGACTCCACTTCCGGGACCGGCGGCGCGAAGCCCAAGGAGAAGCCCAAGGGGAAGCCCGACGGGGCCGCGTCCAAGCCCAAGGGCTCCGGCCAGGCGAACCACCCCGGCAACGGGGCGGGCAACGGATCGAGCAAGGGGAAGCCCTCCACACCCAAGTCCGGGAAGGGCGGCGGATCCGTCGCGCCGACCCAGGGCAAGAGTGGAGGCCCGGGAAAAGACGAGGGCCACACGGCCACCACGGGCGAGGACACCGCTGACATCCCCGACGGCTACACCCAGCCGGAGAACGACTGGGGGGCGTGACAGGTCCCGTCAGCCCTCGTCCGCGAGGATCTCCAGCGCGCGGGCCAGGTCGCCGGGGTAGTCGCTGGTGAAGGTCATCCACTCCCCCGTCGCCGGGTGCTCGAACGACAGCGAGACGGCGTGCAGCCACTGCCGGCTCACGCCGAGACGGGCGGCGAGGGTGGGGTCGGCGCCGTACAGCAGGTCGCCCACGCACGGATGCCGGAGCGCGGCCATGTGGACCCGGATCTGGTGCGTCCTGCCGGTCTCCAGCTTGATGTCGAGCAGCGACGCCGCCCGGAACGCCTCGATCGTGTCGTAGTGCGTGACCGAGTCCTTGCCCCCGGCCACCACCGCGAAGCGCCCGTCGCCCGACGGATGCCGGTCGATCGGCGCGTCCACGGTGCCGCGCAGCGGGTCCATGTGCCCCTGGACGAGCGCGTGGTAGCGCTTGTCGACGGTGCGCTCCTTGAACGCCCGCTTGAGGTGGGAGTAGGCCCGCTCGCTCTTGGCGACGACCATCACGCCGGTGGTGTTGGCGTCGAGCCGGTGGACGATGCCCTGGCGCTCGGCCGCGCCGCTCGTGGACACCCGGTGGCCGGCGCCGAGCAGGCCGCCGATCACGGTGGGGCCGGTCCAGCCGACGGTCGGATGCGCCGCGACGCCGATCGGCTTGCTCACGACGACGACGTCGTCGTCCTCGTGCAGGATCGTCATGCCCGGGACGGGCTCGGCCACGGGCATCGGCGCCGCGGGGGGCGGCGGGATCGTGACGTCCAGCCAGGCCCCGGCGTGGACGCGATCGGACTTCGCCGGGACGGCGCCGTCGACCAGCACGTCCCCCGAGGCGATCAGTTCGGCCGCGCGGGTGCGGGAGAAGCCGAACAGCCGGGCCAGGGCGGCGTCGAGACGCTCGCCCTCCAGGCCGTCGGGGACGGGCAGGCTGCGCTGGTCACCCATCGGCCCGCTCCCCCGCCCGCTCGCCGGCCTGCTTGTCCGCGTGCTCCTCGGCCTGCTCGTCCGTCTGGCGGGTGCCGTCGATCTGGTAGCCGCGCCAGGCGAGGAACACGGCGAGCACGCCGCCGCACACGATGGCCGAGTCGGCGACGTTGAACACCGGGAACCGGGTGACGGGGAACACCTGGATGAAGTCGACCACGTGCCCCTGGAACGGCGCCGGCGACCGGAAGACGCGGTCGGTCAGGTTGCCGACCGCGCCGCCCAGCAGCAGGCCGAGCGTGATCGCCCAGGGCAGGCTGCGCAACTGCCGCGCCGTACGCACGATCGCGACGACCACGGCCAGCGCGATCACCGTGAACACGATCGTCATGCCGGTGCCGATGCTGAAGGCGGCGCCGGCGTTGCGGATCACGGTCAGCACGAGCGCGCCGGGAACGACGGTGAGCGGCTCCTCGTGCTCCAGGAACTCCACGACCAGGAACTTGCTGACCTGGTCGAGCACGTAGACGACCGAGGCCAGGACGGCGAGAAGGGCGATCCTCCGCGCCCGGTCGGGCCTCGCGGGGGCGGAGCCGCTCAGCGGCGCTCCTCCCGCTGCTTGCACGCTACGCACAGCGTCGCTCTCGGGAATGCCCTCAGGCGCTCCTTGCCGATCGGCTTGTGGCACGATTCGCACTCTCCGTAAGTCCCCGCCTCGACGCGGGCGATCGCCCGCTCGTTCTGCGCGAGCAGGTCGCGCGCATTCAGGGTAAGGGCGATCTCACGCTCACGCTCATACGTCTTGGCCCCGGCATCGGCCGGATCGTCCCCCGCGCCCTGGCTCACGTCACCGGACGCGAGCTGTTCCTCCGCCCTCGCGATGTCGGCGCGCAGCTCCTCGATCTCGTGCCGCAGCCGCTCCCGGACCTCGGCGAGCTCCTCCTCGGACCAGACGTCCTCACCGATGGCGGTTCTCGCCGTGCGCGTCGTCATTGCGGGCCTCCCCTTCGCCCAGGAACCCTTCGAGCCCGTGCCCCTCGGGGCAGGGCGCACATCGGGCCGGTCCGGGCAGAATAAGTCGCCGATAACGGATCGGCAACGGACTCGCCGAGGCTTTTACCCCACCCGTACCCGGATGGCATATTCGGCCGGCTCCTCCTCGTCGCCCTCTATTTCGATCTTTTGTCGCGTCTGGTGCCGCCGGCGTCCTCCCCCGTATTCCCGCGACGAGCCGCGTCTCACCCGGATCGTCGCCCGCATATCGGGAAGCCCTCACGGCCGGGTTGCGTTATCGTCTTAGTCTGCAAGGCGTTGATGGGGACGAGTACCTCCGCATCCGCCCGCTCAGCGACCCGGGGACGGTGTGAGCCCGGGGCGGGCCGCAGAGGGAAGATCACCCCGGAGCCGCCGGAGGAAAGGCCGTCCCGGCCGAGTAGAACCGGCAGCGGAGAGAAACGAGAGGGCGCCCGCCACCGGCCGGGCGTCAAGAAGGGTGGTACCGCGGAGCCGTCCGGCGGCTTCGTCCCTTCACGCCATGTCAGCAGCGCTGTCACAGCCACCGCGTGGAGGTTCCGCCCGACGATGTCTTCCCATCACTTCCGCTCACTTCCCGCGCAGGTCGACCTGCCGGCCCTCGAGCACGAGGTCCTCGAACGCTGGCGGGACGGGAAGGTCTTCGAGCGCTCGCTGGAGCAGAACGCCGACGGCCCGTCCTGGGTGTTCTACGAGGGCCCGCCCACCGCCAACGGCATGCCCGGCGTGCACCACGTCGAGGCCCGCGTCTTCAAGGACGTCTTCCCCCGCTACAAGTCGATGCGCGGCTACCACGTCCCCCGCAAGGCCGGCTGGGACTGCCACGGCCTGCCCGTCGAGGTCGCCGTCGAGAAGGAACTCGGCCTGTCCGGCAAGCCCGAGATCGAGTCGTACGGCATCGCCGAGTTCAACGCGCGCTGCCGCGAGTCGGTGCTGCGGCACGTGGACGCGTTCGAGGAGATGACCGAGCGGATGGGCTACTGGGTCGACATGTCCCAGGCCTACCGCACCATGGACCCCCAGTACGTCGAGGCCGTCTGGTGGTCGCTCAAGGTCGTCTGGGACAAGGGCCTGCTGTTCCGCGACCACCGCATCACGCCGTACTGCCCCCGTTGCGGCACCGGCCTGTCCGACCACGAGCTCGGCCAGCCCGGCGGCTACGAGACCGTCTCCAGCCCGTCGGTGTACGTGCGGATGCCCGTCGTGTCCGGCCCGCTGGCCGAGCTGAACGCCTCGCTGCTGATCTGGACCACCACGCCCTGGACCCTGGTGTCCAACACCGCGGTCGCCGTGCACCCCGACGTGACGTACGTCGCGGCCCGGCGCGGGGACGAGGTGCTCGTGGTGGCCGAGCCGCTGCTGCGGCGGGTCCTCGGCGAGGACGCCGAGGTGCTGGCCACCTTCAAGGGCGCCGAGCTGGAGCACACCGCCTACCGGCGCCCCTTCGACCTGGTCGACATCGAGGGCGCCCACTACGTCGTGCTCGGCACGTACGTCACGGTCGAGGACGGCACCGGCCTGGTCCACCAGGCCCCCGCCTTCGGCGCCGACGACATGACGGTCTGCAAACGGTACGGCCTGCCCGTGGTCAACCCGATCGGCCCGGACGGGCGTTTCCTGCCGGACGTGCCGTTCGTGGGCGGCCTGTTCTTCAAGGACGCCGACGAGCCGCTCACCGACAACCTCCGCGAGCGCGGCCTGCTGTTCCGCGGCGAGCACTTCGAGCACAGCTACCCGCACTGCTGGCGCTGCCACACCCCGCTGCTCTACTACGCGCTGCCGTCCTGGTACATCAGGACCACGGAGATCAAGGACCGGCTCCTCGCGGAGAACGAGCGCACCAACTGGTTCCCCGAGACCATCAAGCACGGCCGATACGGCGAGTGGCTCCGCAACAACGTCGACTGGGCGCTGTCGCGGTCCCGTTACTGGGGCACGCCGCTGCCGCTGTGGGTCTGCTCCCGGGACGAGGAGCACGTCACCTGCGTCGGCTCGCTGGAGGAGCTGGGCGAGCTGGCGGGCCGCGACCTGACCGCGCTCGACCCGCACCGCCCGTACGTCGACGACGTGACCTTCCCCTGCCCGTCGTGTCAGGCGGAGGCCCGGCGCGTGCCCGACGTGATCGACGTCTGGTACGACTCGGGCGCCATGCCGTTCGCCCAGTGGGGCGCGCCGCTGGTCAACAAGGAGGTCTTCGAGAGCTCCTTCCCCGGCCAGTTCATCTGCGAGGCGATCGACCAGACCCGCGGCTGGTTCTACTCCATGATGACCGTCGGCACGCTGGTGTTCGGCCGGTCGTCGTACGAGAACGTGCTCTGCCTCGGCCTGATCCTCGCCGAGGACGGCCGCAAGATGAGCAAGCACCTGGGCAACGTGCTGCGGCCGATGCCGCTGATGGACCAGCACGGCGCCGACGCCCTGCGCTGGTACATGGCCACCTCCGGCTCCCCCTGGGCTCCGCGCAGGATCGGCCACGCCGCCCTGGAGGAGATCGTCCGGAAGGTCCTGCTGACCTACTGGAACACCGCGTCGTTCTTCACGCTCTACGCCAACGCCGAGTCGTGGTCCCCCTCTCGGGTGGCCGAGGCCCCGGCGCACGCCGAGCGGCCGCTGATCGACCGGTGGGCGCTGGCGGAGCTGCACCGCACGGTGGCCGAGGTCACCGCGTCCATGGAGGAGTTCGACACCGCCCGGGCCGGCCGCCGGCTGACCGAGTTCCTGGACGACCTGTCCAACTGGTACGTCCGCCGCTCGCGCCGCCGCTTCTGGTCCGGCGAGGTGTCGGCCTTCGCGACGCTGTACGAGTGCCTGGAGACCGTCACCCGGCTCATGGCCCCGCTGGTGCCGTTCCTCACCGACTACCTGTGGGACGTGCTGCGCGACCCGGACGCCCCGGCGTCGGTGCACCTGGCCACCTGGCCCGAGGTGGACACCGCGCTGCTCGACCCCGAGCTGTCGGAGCGGATGGCGCTGGTGCGCCGCCTCGTCGAGCTGGGCCGATCGGCCCGTGCGTCCTCGTCGGTCAAGACCCGCCAGCCGCTCGGCCGGGCGCTGGTCGGCGCCCCCGGCTGGGCCGCGCTCCCCGGCGAGCTGCGTGAGCTGATCGCCGACGAGCTCAACGTCCAGCGGCTGGAGGACCTGTCCGGGTTCTCCGCCGACCTGGTGACGTTCACGGTCAAGCCCAACTTCCGCAGCCTCGGCAAGCGGTTCGGCTCGCAGACCAAGCTCGTCGCCTCCGCCGTGTCGGCGGCCGACCCGGCGGCGCTGGCCCGGGCCCTGCGCTCGGGCGGGACCGCGACGGTCGAGGCCGGGGAGCTGGGCACGGTGGAGCTGGGCGCGGACGACGTGATCGTGACCGAGCAGCCCAAGTCGGGCTGGGCCGTGGAGACCGGCGCGGTGGACACCGGCACCGGCGAGACCGTGGCCCTGGACCTGGCGATCACCGACGAACTGCGCCGGGCCGGCCTGGTCCGCGACGTGGTCCGGCTCGTCCAGGAGGCCCGCAAGTCCACCGGTCTGTCCATCACCGACCGCATCGATCTGTGGTGGTCGGCCGAGGGCGAGCTGGCCGAGGCGCTGCGCGGAGCCGCCGGCGCCGTGGCCGACGAGGTGCTCGCCTCCCGGATCGCGGAAGGCGCCCCGGACGAGGACCTGCCGGTCCACGAGGACGCCGACCTCGGCCTGTCCTTCCGCCTGCGCAAGGCCTGAGCCGGGCTGTCGCCCGACGTCACCGGGGCCGGTCCACCGGCCCCGGTGACACCAAGAGTCGCCTCTTCTCCTATCGAACTGCGGCCTTGTGTTGTCTCCCGCCGGAACTTATTGTCATGAATCGAGTCAACGCTGACTCCTTCTCGACAGCACGGTTCTGACCAGCACGGTTCTGACCAGCACGGTTCCACCAGCACGGGTCCGACAGCACGGGTGCGACGGCCTGTCACAGCCGATCGACGAGATGAGGAGACGGTGGGCAGCTACGACTACGTCGTGATCGGGGCAGGGTCGGCGGGGGCCGTGGTGGCCGGGCGCCTGACGCGGGACCCGGCGGTCACGGTCCTCCTCATCGAGGCCGGCGGCTCCGGCCGTCATCCGAACGTCCGGATCCCCGCCGCCTTCGCCAAGCAGTTCAGGACCAGGCACGACTGGGAGTTCTACACGGAGCCGGAACCGCATCTGGGCGGGCGCGTCCTCTACCACCCGCGCGGGAAGATGCTGGGCGGCTGCAGCGCCCAGAACGCGATGATCTACATCCGCGGCCACCGTTCCGACTACGACGGCTGGGCCGCGAACGGTGCGACCGGCTGGTCCTACGACGAGGTTCTGCCGCTGTTCAAGCGGGCCGAGCGCAACTCACGCGGCCCCGGCGAGTACCACGGCGCCGACGGGCCGCTGTACGTCGAAGACCCTCGTTCGCCGAACGAACTGAGCGAACGTCTCGTGGCGGCCATGGTCGGCACCGGCATCCCGCGCAACGACGACTTCAACGGCGCCGAGCAGGTGGGCGCCGGGCTGTATCAGCTGACCCAGCGCCGCGGGCAGCGCTGGACCACCGCGGACGGTTACCTGCGTCCCGCGCGCAAGCGCCCGAACCTGACGGTGCTCACCGGCACCCACGTCCTCAGACTGCGCGTCGAGGGCGGACGCGCGACCGGGGTCGAGGTCGTCCGCGCCGGCAGACGCGAGTCCTACCGGGCCGAACGTGAAGTCGTGCTGTCGGCCGGCGCGTTCAACACCCCCCAGCTGCTGATGCTGTCGGGCATCGGACCGGCCGACCACCTGGCCGAGCACGGGATCCCGGTGGTGGTGGACAACCCCAACGTCGGCGCCCATCTGATGGACCACCCGATGTCCATGGTCGTCTTCGAGACGACGGCCAAGGGAACGCTCGCCGGAGCCCAGTCACCGGTGCAACTGCTCGACTACCTGGTGCGGCGCCGCGGCCTGCTGACGTCCAACATCGGCGAGGCCGGGGCGTTCTTCCACACCCGCTCGGGCGACGACGCGCCGTACATGCAGTTCATCGCCGCGCCAGGCTACTTCTACAACCACGGGTTCACCTCCTACGCGCGCCCGGCGTTCAGCATCGGCTGCTCCATGGTCGGCGCGTCCAGCACCGGCCGTGTGCGGCTGCGCAGCGCCGACCCGCGGGAGAAGGTGGCGATCACGTTCAACTACCTCGCGGAACCGGAGGACATGGAGGCGATGGTCACGGCCGTCGAGCGGGCCCGCGAGGTGGCGGCGGCCGGGCCGCTGCGGGGGTTCCTCGGCAGGGAACTGCACCCCGGGGCGCACATCCTGAAGCGGGACCAGCTCGAGGAAGACGTCCGCCGGACGGTGGAGCACACCTACCATCCGGCCTGCACCGCCCGCATCGGCACCGAGACCGGCGGCGTGGTCGATCCCGAACTGCGGGTGCACGGCGTGTCCGGCCTGCGCGTCGTCGACGCGTCCGTCTTCCCCCGCATCCCGCACGGCAACACCCACGCGCCGACCGTGATGGTCGCGGAGCGGGCGGTGGACCTTCTCCGCGCCGCCCGCTGAGCGGCGCCCCGGCTCTACTCGGTGGTGGCCTTCTCGCTGCCGCCCGCCTCGTCGGCGTCGGCCGCTCCGGGACGTGCCGGGCCGGAGGTGGAGCCGGCCGAGGCCGCGAATCCGGCGCGCCCGGATTCGCGGGTCTCTGCCGGCTCCACCGGCTCTCCGGTCCCCGCGGGCGGGGACGTGGGGGCGTCCGCACCGGGGTCGCCCTTGTCTTGGGAGGTCTGGTCTTGGGAGGTCTGGTCCTGGGAGGTCTGGTCCTGGGAGGTCTGGTCGTCACGGTCCTGCGCGTCGTCCCCGGCCGTGTCCCCATCGGGGTCGCCGTCCCCGGACGACGGGGCGTCCTTGGCCGCGTCGGCGGCCGTGGACCGTGCGGAGTCCCACGGCAGGGGGACCCTGCCGGGCCTGAACCAGTCGTGCTCCGCGGTGTCGGTGATCGACTCGTCCGTCTCGTCGTCCGTCGGGCCCTGCGCCGATCCCGCCGCCGGCGGAGACCAGGCCGGTGCGGACCATGATGTGGCGGAGGGTCCCGGCGCCGGAGCATCGGCGTCGGTATCGGCATCGGACGGCCGCGCCCCGCTCCGGCCGAACCAGTCCACCGGTGTGTGCCCGTCGTCCTCGGCGCCGGCGTCGGCCGCGGCGGCCTCCGGGCCACCGGGCGCGTCCGCCTCGCCGGTCGTCTCGCCGGACGCCTTCCGCGGCGTCTCAGGGGACTCTTCACGCTCTTCGTCACCGGACGGCGTGTCCTCGGACTGCGTGTCCTCCGACTGCGCGTCCTCGGACTGCGCGGGCGGAACGGGCGACTCGGGCAGGCGCGGCCCCGGGACGCCGGGCTGAGAAAGCCGCGCGATGGGCGGCTCCGGGTCAGCGGGCGTGGGACGGGTCGGTTCCCTGCCGGTCGTGCCGGTGGTCCCGGCCGCGGGCGTGGTGGTCGTGGGAGCGGCCTCCTCCGGCTCGGCCACACGGGCGGAGGCCTCGGGGAGGCAGGTGGTGCAGGGAGTGAAGCCCTCCTCGCGGGCCTCCTCGTGGGTCAGCTCCTCGGTCTCCCGCCCGGCGAGCTGACGGCAGGTGGCCAGGTGGAAGCGCTTGCGCCCGGGGATCACGAGGACGATCGCGTCGGGGGCGAGGCCGCGCCCCGGGGCGGCCGGGGGCCGCATGATCGGTCCCGTTCGCTGGGGCGGCGGGGACGGGAAGGTCTGGGGTGGCAGTGCCCCGTGATGCGTGACCGGCGGTGCCGCCACCATGGGCGTCGCCACCGGATGCGCCGGTGCCCCGGCGAGAGCTCCGCCGTACGCCCCGCTCACGGCACCGACGTGCGCGAGCTGGGGCACGGACGAACCCGGGGGGGTGGGAGCCGTTCCCTCGGCGGCACGCCCGCCGGCCGGGAACAGCTCGTGGCGCCTCAGCAGTGCTCCGATCAGCAGGCAGACCGCCGACAGCACGCTGACGACGATCGACCACATCACGAGAGGGGGTGTCCCCAGCACGACGCCCGCGATGAGCAGGACGATTGCGGCGAGGACCAGTGCGGCACTGATGAGGATCACGGGGGGTTCTCCGAGCTATCGGGTCCCTGTGGGACCCGCCACTGCTTACCGGCGGTCGTTGTGGGGGCCGTCGGGACCGGGGAAGGCGCCGGAGTGCTGCGAGGGCTCCTGTCCGAACGGGTTGGGGGCGGCGCCCATCTGCTGGGGACCGGGGGCGACGGCGTGGGCCATGGCCGGGGCGGCGCCCACGATCGGGAAGCCTCCGCTGCCCTCACCGGCGACGTTCAGCTCGGCGAGCTGGTTCTCCAGGTAGAGCTTGAGGCGGCTGCGGTACTCGCGCTCGAAGCTGCGCAGCTCCTCGACCTTGCGCTCCAGCTCGTCGCGGGTCTGCACCAGGGTGCCCATGGCCTGACGGTGCCGCTCCTGCGCGTCGCGCTCGAGCGTCTCGGCGCGCGCGCGTGCGTCGCCGATGATCTGCTCGGCCTGACGACGGGCCTTGCCGAGAATGTCGTCGGCCTCGCGCCGAGCGCGGGTCACGGTCTCGTCCGCTTCACGACGGGCGTCGGCGATCGCCTGGTCGGCCGTCTGCTGCGCGAGGGCGAGCACGCGGGCCGCGGTGTCCATGTTGTCCTCGGCGGGCGGCAGGCCCATGCCGACGGGCACCGGCTCGGGGCGGGCCGGCTCCGGAGGCTTGATCGGCTCCGGCTGGGGGGCCATCATCTCGGGCTTCGGCTCGGCCACCGGAGCGGGAGCCATCTGCATGGAGCCGGGCATGCCCATGCCCCCGGGGACCTTGCCCCTGAGGCACTCGGCCAGCTTCGCGCGGAGTTCCTCGTTCTCCTGGATGAGACGGTCCAACTCGGCCTCGACCTCGTCGAGGAACGCGTCGACCTCCTCCTCGTCGTACCCCGGCCTCAGCCGGGTGGTACTGAACTGCTTGTTCCGCACATCGGCGGGCGTCAACGGCATTTGGGTCTCCTTGGCGCGCTTGGAGTCTGTCCGGTCGGACGGTACCCGATCAACGAAGCGCGTTCACGACTTGGATCAAGACCAAAACCACAATGAACAGCACTGTGAAGCTCAGGTCAAAGGCCACCGTACCCAACCTGAGGGGCGGAATGAAACGGCGGAGGAACTTGAGAGGCGGGTCGGTCACTGTGTAAACGACCTCCGCCAGCACCAGGACGACCCCGGTGGGCCGCCAGGCGCGGGCGAACGCCTGCACCGTATCTATGATCATTCTGCCGATCAGCAGAACCAGGAAGAGGGTCAGGGCGATGACCAAGATCTCGCTAATGATCCCCACAGTCGAGCCCCGCCTCCCCTCGGTCCAGCCGTCCTCGGGCCGCACGGGCTCCGCTCAGCCGGTCACTGTTCATGTATGGAACTCTAGCTCTGGTTGAAGAAGCCGCGTTCCGCGATTCTGGCCTTGTCTTCGGCGGTCACCTCAACGTTGGCGGGGGACAACAGGAACACCTTGTTGGTAACACGTTCGATGCTGCCGTGTAGGCCAAAGACGAGACCTGCCGCGAAATCGACAAGGCGCTTGGCGTCGCTGTCGACCATTTCTGTCAGATTCATGATGACCGGCGTGCCCTCGCGGAAGTGCTCGCCGATCGTCCGCGCCTCGTTGTACGTGCGGGGATGCAGGGTGGTGATACGCGCCAGATCGGTCGTACGGCGCTCCAGCACGGTCGTGGGGGGACGCGGAGCGGGGACGGCCGTCTCGGTGTCGTCCTCGCGCTCCAGGGGCCCGGAGTGCGTACCCGAGGGGGCGGCGAAGCCGCGCCGCGGCGACTCGTACTCCTCGTCGCCGTACTCCTCGTCGGTGCCGTACTCTGCCGCGTACCTGTCTTCGTAGCGGTCGTCCTCCACGAGACCGAGGTAGACCGCCATCTTGCGCATCGCGCCGGCCATCGCTCGTCGTCCTCCGCGTTACTGGTGCCTTCAAGGTCCCTTCGGAAGGCCAGGGCGGTAGCCGTACCCCCCTTTGAGCTCACCGCTGATCGACCTCTACCTGAGCGCGGACACCATGGTCCACTTGGGGGACATTACCTGACGAAGGGCTTTCTGCGGCCGAGCAACGCCGTACCGACTCGCAGGTGTGTCGCGCCGTTCATCACAGCCTGAGGGATGTCTCCACTCATTCCGGCCGATATCACGTCCGCGGCGGGATGTTCCTCGCGCACGCGCTCGGCGACGGCGCGGAGCCGGGCGAACGCGGCGGCCGGGTCCTCCCCCAGCGGGGCGACCGCCATGACCCCCCGCAGGCGCAGCCCCTCCGCCTTGGCGACGAGCCCGGCGAGCGCCGGCACCTCCTCCGGCGCGACGCCGCCCCGCCCGGCCCCGTCGCCCAGCCCGACCTGGACGAGGCAGTCCACCTCGCGCCCCGCGCGTACGGCCTCGCGGCTCAACGCGTCCACCAGGCGGGAGCGGTCCACCGAGTGGACCATGTGGGCGTAGGAGACGACCGAGCGGGCCTTGTTGGACTGCAGCTGGCCGATGAAGTGCCAGGTGAGGCCGAGGCCGGCGCACTCGGCCGCCTTGGCCGCGGCCTCCTGGTCGCGGTTCTCGCCGACGTGCGACACGCCCAGTTCCGCGAGCAGCCGCACGTCGGAGGCCGGGTACGTCTTCGTCACCGCGATCAGCGTGATCTCCGACCGCGACCGGCCCGCGGCCCGGCAGGCGTCCTCGACACGCCGCTCCACCTCGGCCAGGGCCGCGGCCAGCTCCTCGCGCCGGTCACCCACGGACAGCGCCCCCGGCCGTACGAACGGTCGGCGTCACTTGAGGAAGTCCGGTACGTCGAGCTCCTCCTCCTGCTCCTCGAACACCACCGGGCGCCGGGGACCCGGCTGCGCGGTCCTGGCGGTGATCGGAGTCGGCGGCTCGGGAGCGGGGCGCGGGATCGACAGCGGCCCGGTGACGCCCTGGTCGCGTCCGCCGTCGGCCTGCGCGTCGCGCGGGAACGGCGTGACGGCGTCGGCCTGCTGCGCCTGCGGCGCGGACGCCGCCTGCTGGACCGGCTGGCTCACGGGCTGGGCCTGCGGCGGCGCGGCGTTCACCGGCTGCGCGTTCACCGGCAGCTGGGTCACCGGCGGCGCGGTGTTCACGGGCTGCGCCTGCGCGGGGGCGGGCTGCGCCGTGCCGGCCGTGCCGCTCACCGGTCGTACCGGCGGCTGCGCGGGCTCCGCCTTGGCCTGGGCGGGCGCGGGCCGGGCCGGGGGCGCGGCCTGCGCGGGCCGGGACGACTGCTGGGGCCGCGACAGCGGCGCGGCCGCCGGCGCGGCCGGCGCGGGCTCGTCGAACCCGGCCGCGATGACCGTGACCCGCACCTCGTCGCCGAGCGCGTCGTCGATTACCGTGCCGAAGATGATGTTGGCGTCGGGCGCGGCGGCGTTGCTGACGAGCTGGGCCGCCTCGTTGATCTCGAACAGGCCCAGGTCGGAGCCGCCCGCGATGGACAGCAGCACGCCATGGGCGCCGTCGATGCTCGCCTCCAGCAGCGGGCTGGAGACCGCCATCTCGGCGGCGGCGACCGACCGGTCGTCGCCCCTGGCGTGGCCGATGCCCATGAGGGCCGAGCCCGCGCCGGACATGACCGACTTCACGTCGGCGAAGTCCAGGTTGATCAGACCGGGCGTGGTGATGAGGTCGGTGATGCCCTGCACACCGGACAGCAGCACCTGGTCGGCGGCCTTGAACGCGTCGAGCACGCTCACCTGGCGGTCGGAGATCGACAGCAGCCGGTCGTTCGGAATGACGATCAGCGTGTCGACCTCCTCGCGGAGGGTCTCGATGCCGGCCTCGGCCTGCATGGCCCGGCGCTTGCCCTCGAAGCTGAAGGGCCGGGTCACCACGCCGATCGTGAGCGCGCCGAGCGAGCGGGCGATGCTGGCCACGACCGGCGCGCCGCCGGTCCCGGTGCCGCCGCCCTCGCCCGCGGTCACGAAGACCATGTCGGCGCCCTTGATGACCTCCTCGATCTCCTCCCGGTGGTCCTCGGCGGCCTTGCGGCCCACCTCCGGGTTGGCGCCCGCGCCGAGGCCCCGGGTGAGCTCGCGCCCCACGTCGAGCTTCACGTCGGCGTCACTCATCAGCAGCGCCTGGGCGTCAGTGTTTATGGCGATGAACTCGACGCCCTTGAGTCCCTCCTCGATCATCCGGTTGACGGCGTTGACTCCGCCGCCGCCGATGCCGACGACCTTGATGACCGCGAGGTAGTTCTGCGGTGCTGCCACGACGAGGGGCCTTTCCGCTCGTTTGCGTTTCATGCGGGCAGGGCCCGCCGTCTTCTGAACTCTCACCCTCAAGTTGAGATTTAGAGTTATGTCAACCTGAGGATTGATACGGACAGTAGGGTTGCGCGTCCCCCAGGGTCAACTAACCGCGCCGCAAGACCGTCCGGCGTGTCGCGGGCTGTCCTATTCGCACGATGCCCCGCTCTGAGGCGAGTTCGGATCATGCGTTCCCGGCCCGTGAGATATCTCACCTGACCGTCACCACCTGCGGGGAGCTGACATCGTAGCTGGTACCCGGCTTGGCGAGCGCGGCGAGCAGGACACGTCCCTTCTGCGCCGAGCGCCCCGCGTCCCCCCAGACGACCGTACGGCCGTCCGTGAGTTTGAGCGTGATCGACCGGGGCGAGGGGACGCGCAGCTCCCGCAGCCGCTCCAGCACGCTCTCCGGCAGTGCCCGCAACACGGTGAGCCCGGCCCTGGTGGCGGGATCGTCCGCGGCCGCCCGCTGGACGCGCAGCACCGGCAGCCGGGGCGGGGCCACGGTCACCTGCTGCAGCACGACGCCGTACCGGTCGATCACCGCGGTCGTCGGGCCCATGGGCACGGCGGCGGCGGGGACGCGCTCGACCACGCTGACGCGCAGCGTCCCTGGCCAGCCGCGGTCGACCGCGGCCGACTCGACCGCGCGCATCGCCCGCAGCCGCCGTTCGACCTCGGCGAGGTCCACGGTGGCGAGCGGGGTGCCGGTGCGCACCCCCGCGGCCTGGCGCAGCTGCTCGGCGGGGATCCGGCTGTTGCCGGTGATCTCGACCTCCCGCACGCCGAGGACCGGCGAGAAGAACACGACCCACGTGGCGACGCCCACCACCCCGCCGGTCAGCAGGGTGGCGAGGGCCGAACGCCGGACCGCCCGCCTCACCGGTCCCCCACGCTCCGGCTCGCGTCCCGCATCACTGGGCGGACAGCTCCGCGACGATCTTCGGGCCGAGCTCCGTCACGTCTCCCGCGCCCATGGTGAGCACGATGTCGCCGGCACGGGCCCGCCCGGCGACGAGGGCGGGCACGGCCTGCCGGTCGGGCGCGTAGACGACCCGCTCGGCGGCAAGCGGGACCTTCCCCGCGACGAGGGCGCCGGAGACCCCGGGCTCGGGGTCCTCGCGCGCGCCGTACACGTCGAGCACGACCACCTCGTCGGCGAGGCCGAGCGCCGCGCCGAACTCGTCGGCGAAGAACCGCGTGCGCGAGTACAGGTGCGGCTGGAAGACCGCGATGACCCGGCCGTCGCCGGTCACGACGTCGCGGGCGGCGCGCAGGTCGGCGGTCAGCTCGGTCGGGTGGTGGGCGTAGCTGTCGTAGACCGTCACACCCCCGGCCTCGCCCTTCGACTCGAACCGCCGCTTGGCCCCGCCGAAGGCGGCCAGGCCCTCCTTGACGTCGTCGAAGCGCAGGCCGAGGTGGAGGGCCACGGCGATCACCGCGGTCGCGTTGAGCGCGTTGTGCCGGCCCGGCACGGCGAGGCGCACCTCGCCGCGTCCCGCTCCCCCGGGCGCGGCGGGACCCAGCTCCACGGCGAACTCGACGCCGAGGCCGCGCGGCACGACGTCGGTCGTGCGCAGGTCGGCGCCCCGGCTCTCGCCGTACGTCACGACGGTGAGGCCGCGCTCGCGCGCGACCGGAATGAGGGCGGCGGCGCCCGGGTCGTCGGCGCAGACCACGAGCAGCGCCCCGATCCGCTCGACGAAGCGGGCGAAGCTGTCATGGACGGCCTGGGGGTCGCCGTAGTTGTCGAGATGGTCGGCCTCGACGTTGGTCACCACCGCGATGTCCGGCGCCAGCATGAGGAACGAGCCGTCGCTCTCGTCGGCCTCCGCCACGAACACCTCGCCCGCGCCGTCGTCAGCGCCGAGCCCGGTCGTCACGAGCTGCCCGCCGACGCAGTACGACGGGTCCTCCCCGCACTTCTGCAACGCCACCGTCAGCATCGAGGTGGTGGTGGTCTTGCCGTGCGTGCCGGCGACGGCGATGCCGGTGCGGCCGGTCATGACCGACGCCAGCGCGGCGGCGCGCGGGATCACCCGCAGGTCCTGCCGCAGCGCCTCCCCAAGCTCCGGGTTGGAGTCGCGGATCGCGGTGGACACCACGACCGTGTCCACGTTCTTGATGTGGGAGGCGGCGTGGCCGACGTGGATGACGGCGCCCAGCTCACGCAGCTCGGTCAGCAGCTCCGAGGGCCGCGCGTCGCTGCCCGACACCGGCACGCCCCGCTTGAGCAGGATCCGGGCGATGCCCGACATCCCGGCGCCGCCGATGCCGATGAAGTGCACCCGCCCCAGTTCGGCCGCGGGCACGGGATCCACGAGCTTGACGAGACTCATCGGTGAGCGATCTCCAGCACCTTGCGGGCGAGCGCCGTGTCGGCGTCCTTGCGGCCCATCCGCGACGCGGCCTCGGACATCGCGACCACGCGCTCGGGGTCGTTCAGGATCGGCAGCAGCGTCTGGACGATCCAGGCGGCCGACAGGTTCGCGTCGTCGACCATCAGGCCGCCCCCGCCCCGCACGATGGGCTCGGCGTTGAGGCGCTGCTCGCCGTTGCCGTGCGGCAGCGGCACGAACGCCGCGGGCAGCCCCACGGCGGTGAGCTCGGCGCAGGTCATGGCGCCCGCGCGGGACAGCACGAGGTCGGCGGCGGCGTAGGCGAGGTCCATCCGGTCGACGTACGGCAGGATCACGTACTGCGGGTCGCCCGGCGGGGGCTCCACCTCGACGGTGTTCTTGGGCCCGATCACGTGCAGCACCTGGACGCCGGCCGCCCGGAGGTAGGGCGCGGCCTCCAGCGCCGCCTGGTTGATGGAGCGCGCGCCCTGCGAGCCGCCGAACACCAGCAGCGTCACCCGGTCGGACTCCAGCCCGAAGTACGACCGCGCCTTGTCGCCCATCGACAGCCGGTCCATCATGCTGATCTCGCGGCGCAGCGGGATGCCGATGTACTCGGCGTTCGGGAGCGCGGTCTCCGGGTGGCCGGTGAAGACGTGCTCGGTGAGGCGGGCGCCGAGCCGGTTGGCCAGGCCGGGCCGGGGGTTGGCCTCGTGGATCACGATCGGCACCCCGCGCCGCCGGGCGCCGAGGTAGCCGGGCGTGGCGACGTACCCGCCGAAGCCGACCAGGACGTCCGCCCCGACCCTGTCGAGGATGCCCGCGGCGCTGCCGATGGCCCCGGCGAGACGGCCGGGCACGGTGAGGAGCTGAGGGCTGAGCGAGCGGGGCAGCGGCACCGCGGGCACGAGTTCGAGCTCGTAGCCCCGGGCGGGCACCAGACGGGTCTCCAGACCGCGCTCGGTGCCGAGGCAGGTGATGCCGATCCCCGGGTCGAGCCGGCGAAGCGCGTCGGCCAGCGCGAGCGCCGGCTCGATATGGCCGGCCGTCCCGCCGCCGGCGAGGACCACCCTCATGTCACTCCCTGTTCTCGCGGATGTTCTCGCGGATGTTCTCGCGGATTCTCCCGCGTCCGTTCCCGCGGCGTTCCGTTTCGTGCCGTCCGCGGCCGTGCCTTCTGTGCCGCCTGCCGCCGGGAGGGTGCCCGCGAGGCCGCGGGCCGCCGCCTGGCGCGGCCGTTCAGGCCAAGCCAGCTTAGAGCCCGCGCGGCCGGTCCCGGGCCACGGGCGGCCAGCGCCTCGGCCGCTCCGGGCTCCTGCTTGGCGAACGACAGCAGCATGCCGAGCGCCGCGAGCGTCGGCAGCAGCGCCGATCCGCCGTACGACACCAGGGGCAGCGGGATGCCGGTGACCGGGAAGACCCCGATGACCGCGCCGATGTTGACGACGGCCTGCCCGGCGATCCAGGCGGTGGTGGCGGCGGCCGACAGCCGGACGAAGGGGTCCTTCGTCCGCATCGCGATGCGCAGCCCGGCGTAGCCGAGCAGACCGAACAGCGCGACCACCACGAGCGTCCCCATCAGCCCGAGCTCCTCGCCCAGGATGGAGAAGATGAAGTCGCTCTCCGCGTGCGGGACGTAGTTCCACTTCTGCCGGCCCGCGCCGAGCCCGAGGCCGAACCAGCCGCCCGAGCCGATCGCCATCAGCCCCTGGGCGGACTGGAACCCCTCGTCCTGCGCCGTCTCCCACACGTGCATGAAGCCGGTGAGACGGCCGAGCCGGTACGGCTCGACGATGATCATAGTGGCGGTCGCCAGCACGAGCAGCGCGAGGATCCCGCCGAACAGCCGCACCGGCGCGCCGACCACCCACAGCAGTGCGAGGAAGATCATCATGAGCACGAGCGTCGTGCCGAGGTCGCGCCCCAGCATGACCAGGACGGCCAGCAGGGCCACGCCCGGCATCAGCGGGATCAGCAGCTGCCGCCATTCGATGCGCCCGGCGCGCGCCCGCGTCGCGAGCAGGTCGGCCCCCCACAGCACCAGGGCCAGCTTCGCCGGCTCCGACGGCTGCACCGAGAACGGGCCGATGACGATCCACCGCTGGGCGCCCAGCAGCTCCTGACCGAGGAAGATGACCATCAGCAGGCCGAGGATCGACAGGCCCATCAGCGGATAGCCGGCCAGGCGGAAGAACCGCTGCGGCAGCCGGGAGCAGACCCACATCAGGGGAAGCCCGATCGCCACGGACGTGACCTGCTTGAGGAACCAGTAGAACGGGTCGCCGGTCCGCTGCAGCGCCTCGATGCTCGACGCCGACAGCACCATCATCAGGCCGAGCGCCAGCAGCAGCGCGCTGCAGCCGAGCACGAGGTGGTAGGACGTCAGCGGGCGGCCGAGCAGCTCGCGCAGCGCGGCGAGCTGGGCGGCGGCCCAGCCGATGGGCTCGGGCCCCTGATGCTCGGAACCCTGGCGCTCGGAACCCTGGCGCTCGGTCTTCCGCGCGGGCGCGGCGCCGGCGGGGCCGGTCGCGGGGCCCGTCACCGGTCCGCCAGCCGCTGCACGGCTCGGGCGAAGGCCTCCCCACGCGCTCCGTACGAGGTGAACATGTCCAGCGAGGCCCCGGCGGGGGCGAGCAGCACGGTGTCGCCCGGGGTGGCGAGCCGGGCTGCTTCGGCGACGACGCGGTCCATGACCCCAGTGTCTTGCCCCGGCACGTCCACGACGGGGACATTCGCGGCGTGTCGCGCCAATGCCCGGCGGATCACGTCCCGGTCGGTCCCCAGCAGCACCGCGCCGCGCAGCCGGGGCGCGGCCTGCCGTACGAGCTCGTCGACCTCGGCGCCCTTGAGCTGCCCGCCCGCGATCCACACGACCGACTCGTAGGCGGCCAGCGACGCGGCGGCCGCGTGCGGGTTGGTGGCCTTGGAATCGTCGACGTAGTCGACCTCGCCGACCCGGGCGACGTGCTCGATCCGGTGCGGGTCGGGGGTGAACTCCCGCAGGCCGCGGCGTACGGCCTCGGGCGGCACACCGTAGGCGCGGGCCAGGGCGGCCGCGGCGAGCGCGTTGGCGACGTTGTGCGGGGCGAACGGCCGCACGTCGGCGAGGCAGGCCAGCTCCTCCGCCGAGGTCGCCGGGTCGGCCACGAAGGCCCGGTCGACGAGCAGGTCCTCCACGACTCCCAGCTGCCCGGGCCTGGGCACGGCGAGAGTGAAGCCCACCCGCGAGGCGTACGGCTCGGCCAGGCGGGACGACCACGGGTCGTCGGCGTTGTAGACCACGGTCCCGGCGTGCGCGAAGACGCGGGCCTTGGCCGCGGCGTACTCCTCCATCGAGCCGTGCCAGTCGATGTGGTCCGGCGCGACGTTGAGCACGGCCGCCGCGAGCGGGGCCGGGGTCGAGGACCAGTGGAGCTGGAAGCTCGACAGCTCCACCGCCAGCACGTCGTACGGCCCGTCCACGGCCTCCACGATGGGGACGCCGACGTTGCCCACGGCCAGGGCCTTGTGCCCGGCGGCGGACAGCATGGAGGCGAGCATGCGGACGGCGGTGGTCTTGCCGTTGGTGCCGGTCAGCGCGAGCCAGGGGGCGGCCGGCTCCTCCCGCAGCCGCCAGGCCAGCTCGACCTCCCCGATGACCTCGACGCCCGCGTCCGCGGCGGCGACGAGCAGCGGGGTGGTAGGCCGCCAGCCCGGCGAGGTGACCAGGAGCGAGGCGCCGACGGGCAGGGCGGGCTCGCCGAAGCGCACCTCCACGCCCAGCTCGGCGAGCTCGGCCGCCGTCGCGCGCTGCCGCTCGCCGTCCGCGGCCTCCAGCACGATCACACGCTCGCCGCGGGCGGCCAGGGCCCGCGCCGCGGCGGCGCCCGACACGCCGAGGCCGGCGACGACGACGTTCACTGTTTCGGCATCCATTCGAGGTAGAACAGTCCGAGACCGGCGGCCACGCACAACGCGGCGATCAGCCAGAAGCGCACCACGATCGTCGTCTCGGCCCAGCCCGACAGCTCGAAGTGGTGCTGGAGTGGCGCCATGCGGAAGACGCGTCTGCGGGTCAGTTTGAAGGACCCGACCTGGATGATCACCGACATCGTGATGATCGCGAACAGGCCGCCCAGGATGACGAGCAGGAGCTGGGTCCGGGTGGTGAAGGCCAGGCCGGCGATCACGCCGCCGAGGGCCAGCGAGCCGGTGTCACCCATGAAGATCTTGGCGGGCGGGGCGTTCCACCACAGGAAGCCCAGACAGGCGCCCAGCACCGCCGCCGCGACCACCGCCAGGTCGAGCGGATCTCGCACCCAGTAGCAGTTGGGGCCGAAGCCGACCGTCGTGCAGCTGTTGCGCAGCTGCCAGTTGCCGATCAGCACGTACGCCGCGAGGACCAGGCAGGTGGCGCCGGAGGCCAGGCCGTCGAGGCCGTCGGTCAGGTTCACCGCGTTGGAGAAGCCCACGATGAAGAACACGACCCAGATCATGAAGCCGATCAGGCCGATCGACGGCCCGATGTCCCGCAGGAACGACACCCGCGTCTCCGCGGGGGTCACGGCGTAGGCGTTGGGAAACCGCAGGACGAGCACCGCGAAGATCGCGCCGACGACGAGCTGCCCGGCCGCTTTGGCGCCGCTGCGCAGCCCGAGGCTCCGCTGCTTGTAGATCTTGATGAAGTCGTCGAGGAAGCCGACCGCGCCGAGGCCCGTCATCAGGAACAGCACCAGCAGCCCCGAGGCCGTCGGGGGGTCGCCGACCTCCGAGAAGACGGTCGCCCCGTGGGCGACGAAGTAGCCGAGCAGCGACGCGATGACGATCACCGTGCCGCCCATCGTCGGGGTGCCCTTCTTGTCGTAGTGCCCCGACGGCCCCTCCTCACGGATGTTCTGGCCGTAGCCCCTGCGGGCGAACAGCCGGATGGCCAGCGGCGTGCCGACCATGGACAGAATCAGCGAGATCGCCCCCGCGATGAGGATGTTCCTCACCGGGCGTCACCTCCGAGGATCGCCTCGGCGACCCGCTCGAGCCCGGCCGCACGCGGCCCCTTCACCAGCACCACGTCGCCCGGAGCGAGCCGGTCCGACAGCTCCCCGGCCGCCGTCGCGACGTCGGGCGCGTAGATCGCGGCGGGCGCGCCGGCGAGCACTGGCTCGGCGTCCTCCCCCACGACGACCAGCGCCTCCAGCCCCACGTCCGCGGCCAGCCGCCCGAACTCCTCGTTCAGCGCCGCGCCGTGCTCCCCCAGCTCGCGCATCGCGGCGATCACCGCGAACCGCCGCCGCCCCTCGCCGATGACCGCGAGGCTGCCGATGGCGGCCCGCACGGAGTCGGGGCTGGCGTTGTAGGCGTCGTTGATCACGGTCACGCCGTCGGGCCGCTCGGTGACCTCCATGCGCCACCGGCTGCGCGGCTCGGCCGCCGACAGCTCCTCGGCGATGTCCGCCACCGGCAGCCCCAGCTCGTGGGCGGCCGCCGCCGCGGCGAGGGCGTTGGACACGAGGTGCGCGCCGTGCAGACGCAGCCGGACCGGCGCCGTGCCGGACGGCGTGCGCAGCGTGAACGAGGCGCGGCCGGTCGCGTCCAGCGTCTCGTCCTCCGCCCGCACGTGCGCCTCGGGCGAGCGCCCGAAGTAGGTGACCCGCGCGCGCGTACGGCCGGCCATCGCGCGCACCAGCGGGTCGTCGGCGTTGAGCACGGCGACCCCGTCCGCGGGCAGCGCCTCGACCAGCTCGCCCTTGGCCTGGGCGATCGCCTCCTTGCCGCCGAACACGCCGAGGTGCGCGGCGCCGACGTTGAGCACCACGCCGATGCGGGGCGGGGCGATCCTCGCCAGGTAGGCGATGTGACCGACGTTCCGGGCGCTCAGCTCCAGGACCAGGAACCGGGTGGCCTCGTCGGCCTTCAGCACGGTCAGCGGGTGGCCGATCTCGTTGTTGAACGAGCCGACGGGGGCAATGGTGGGGCCCAGCCGCGCGGTGAGACCGGCCAGCAGGTCCTTGGTCGTGGTCTTGCCCGCCGACCCGGTCACGCCGACCACGGTCGCGGCGGGCAGCTCCGACACCACGGCCGTGGCCAGCGAGGCCAGGGCCGCGAGCGGATCGTCGACGATCACGGCCGGCGCC